>JAQVWR010000094.1 GCA_028709605.1 Proteiniphilum sp. | reverse complement strand
AATTCTGATGGGCAACCGCTTTTTCGAGGTTGCCGCTGTTGTATTCGTCGATTACGCCCACCAGCGAACGGCCGATATAGTTGCCGGTGCCGCTGATGCCGCCTTGTGCACCGCCCATCACCAGTGCCGAGAGGATGGTCTCATCCTGCCCGTGAAGCATATCGAATTTGCCGTTCTCGTAGAGCATGCATTGGTTGTACTCGTAGAGGCTCTCATAAGTATACTTGATGCCCGCCAGGTTGGGGATACGGCCGTCAGCGGCTTTTAAAAAAGGCAGCATGGGGAGAAAAACACCGTTCAGTGCCGGGATATGGTAGAAGTAAAAGGGCAGCTCGGGGGCGCCGCAGGCAATCTCCTCGCAGTACTTCACCAGCTCTTCCACCCGTCCTGCCTTTGGAAAGGGGGAGGCCATGGCTCCGATACCGTATGCGCCGATCTCCTGTGCATGCTGCGCCATCTTGTAGCTATCTTTGATGCAGGTTGCCCCCACATGAACAATCACTTTGAATCCTTTTGGCGCGACTGACATCCATGTTTCCGCCAGTTTCAAACGTTCTTTCACCGTGAGCATATACCCTTCTCCCGAGGAGCCGTTGATGAATACTCCGATTAGTCCGTTCTTTTGCAACAGGGTTGCGTAATCTGTGATAGGCCCTACATCCACTGCTCCTTTTTTATCGAAAGGAGTGAAAGGTGCCACAATTAAACCTTTGATTTTTTCGAATTGTTTCATTGTTGTTATTATTTTGGGGTTGTTTTTTCTTCTTCAGAATAGGTGAGTTCTTGCATAGGCTTCACAAAAACAAGCATCAGCACGATGGCCGCCAACACTACGACGGAGAGCTTGCTGAAATCGGCACCCAGGCTGCCGGCATCGGTAGAGCTGCCCAGCATCAGGGTGACCGCGTACCCGGCAAAGACCCCCATCATGTTCATGATGCCGTAAGCGGTAGCACGATATCTTTGGGGAATGATTTGGCAGAGTATCGGCATATTGTTCGTGTCGAACATGCCATAGCCAATGCCAAAGAGCAGCGCGGCGCCTATCAATCCTGTGTATGTGTGCCCGTATCCGAGCAGGACAAGGGAAGGAAGGGTCAGCGTGAGCCCGATAACACTGGTGTATATCCTGCCTCGGATGTTTTGCTGTACCCATCGGTCGGAAAGAGGCCCTCCGATAAGGATACCGATGAACGAAGCGATGGCGATGGAGATAGTGGCCATGGGCCCTGCTTTTGTCATCTCGATGCCCAGGTTCTCGGAGAAGAGGGTTGGAAGCCAGTTTTTGGTTGCCCATCCCGGGAAACTGGGGGCCATAAAGTAGAAAAGCATGATCCAGAAGGAGACGGTGCCGAGGATCACTCCCAACGAGCCGAAAAGAGGCCCTTTGGGGGTACTTGCCTTTTGCGGATTCACCTTCAGCCTGGCTGACCGGGTGCCTGCATGCCCTTCCTTGTCGTTCAGCAAAAACACCAGCAGCACTGCATAGATGATGCCGACAATGCCGAACCAGTGAAAGACCGTGTGCCATGAATAGTTCGCCGCAATGGTCGCACCGAAGCCGCCGAGTGCCTGCCCGGCATATAACCCCGACATGTGGATGCCGATGGCTAAAGACCTTGTCTTCGAACTGTGGAAATCGGCAATCATCGCCAAGCCGGTAGGCAGATACAAAGCTTCGCTCACGCCCATCAATGCACGAAGCCAATATACCTGTTGGAAAGTTTGTGCATATCCGAGTCCGTATGTTACGGCCGACCAAACGAACAAACTTCCCACAATCAGCCATTTCCGGTTTATGCGGTCGGCGATCATTCCTGCAACGGGACTCATCAACCCATAGACAAGTAAAAAAACGCCCATCACTCTGCCGAAATTTTCGGCAATAGCCAACTCATGAATATCGAGCTGCATGGAGGATTGCATGGTAGCGAGCATCTGCCTGTCCAGATAATTGAGCAGGGCCACTACCCAAAGCAAGCCAACCACCACCCAGGGATAATATTTACTGTTCCTCATTGATTTGTTTTGTTGATTATAATGTCTTGAAAAAACGATACCGGCGCAAAAATGTTTCTTATACTGTTCATTTCTGTGAAATTTTTCCTTTCCATGTTTCGGGCGAACGCACCCCCGGCTTCAGTTCGCCCTGTATGGCGTAGACCTCTTTCCCGCTGAAAACGAGCGTTGCACCCGCACGGGCAGTGTGGGGCGTAACGTCAATCGTTTTCCATTCACCGGTAAGCGTATCAAATATACGACATTCGGGATTGAATCGATAGTATTCGATGGGTTGTGTCATATAATGTCTCGAGAACTCGAGGTTTTGCTGTTTTCGCTCGTCGGTTGTGATAGCCGCGTTGTGTGCGATGTTGTACTGAGCAGTGATGGCCTCGAGAAAAATTCCGTGATTTACACCGCCTAAACAAAGGATGTACCGGTTATCCACCGGCATCGCCGCCGCACCGGTCAACGAAAAAGGGTTTCCTGTTTTGTCGTCCGCCAGGCAGCCGGCTGTTTCCCATCGCCGGGCCGTCACATCGTAGCGCAGTACATCGGATGCCATCGCAGGTTTATTTTCGGGATCCCCGCCAAAAAAACCGCCGAGGAGATACACGAATTTCCTGTTGTGTTGTTCTATGGCTGCCATCACAGGCTGCACGCGGGGTAACCCGGGAAAATCGGGCAAAGCAGTCCATCCGGAATCGGTTTTCGCATCCATGCAATAAAACGTATTTGCCGGATTCCCGTTCACGTTTCCACCTCCTATAAAGGCTGTATCTCCAATGGCGCACCCGGCAAAGTTGTCCATGGAGGCTGGCAGCTCGGGAAACGGTTCCAGTTCGGCTGTACCGGTTTGTGATAAGGAAATTTTATAAACGCTCTTCAGCGATTGCGAAGCGCTGTTTCCGCCTATCCACAGTGCACCGCCCGAAACGGGGACGGATACACCGTAAGCCGATGAATCAGGCAGGTGTCCGATAAGTGTCCACTCTTTTTTTGTCGGATCGTACAGCATTATTTCGTTGTAATATGCTTTCAAACCGCCTTCGAATCCGAGTTTGCCGGGGAAGTTGGCGCCGCCGGCCACAATAAGTTGGCCTCGAAGCAGTGCGGCATAAGCAGCCGACACCCCTTTTGCCAGGTCGCCATGTAATCCGTTTGTCGTCAGTTTTGTCCAGGTTATTTTCATCTCTTTCTTTGTGTTGTGGTGTGCAGTGCATGACAGCATCCATGCGGTACAGAGGATCGTCAGGATGCTGAGACTGAGCATGGGGCGTGTCGTTGTTGCGTGATATCTTTTCATCGGTTGTTTATCTTTTCCTGTCGGGGCTATAAATCAGACCTTTTGCTCTCTCACTTCCGTCGGGGGTGACAAACAGGAAGGTAAACATCCATTTTTGCAAACGGACCTCCGGCGTTGAAAATTTGCCCACCGGAAGCTTGAGAAACACCTTGTTCCAGCCTTTCTTCAGGTTTACCGGCAGGGGCGGACGGGCGGTGAAGTTCTCATTCTTCAGCGTGATCTCGCTGCTCCTTTCGGTGTGATTGTTCTCCCAAACCGGGGGGGCGACCGCCGAATCGTTGAGGAAGATGTGGCTCTTCCGGTAGTCCCATTCCCCCTGCGGTGGGGGCAGGTCGCTCTCGGATCGGCTGTAGTCCTGTGTGGTGGTCCAGAGGCCCACAGTCTGCTCCCTGGGCGACCAGACAAAGGTCCATGCGTAAGCAGTATGGTTCTCCTGCGGCTCATTGAAGAAGGCCGGGACGTTGTTACCCCAGACATGGCGCAGGTAAATGCCGGCACCCACGGCCGAATGAACCCCATATGTTTTCCCTTTGAAGAGATAGCTGTTGTTCAGCTCCTTCTCCGGGGGGAAAACGGCGGAGAGGTTCCCTTCGTTGGGAAAGGGGTCGGTGATCTGCCACCGGATATCGGTCTGCTTCAGGTAAGGAAAATCGATGCCGGCAAAGGTGTGCCTTTTGTGCCAGAGCATTCGTCGCTCGAAATCAGCAAATGAACGGAAGATTGGGCCGTTTTTGTCGGTCGGAAGGATGACGCCGTTTTTGTCAAAATATTCCGTTCCTAAGCCCCGCCAGGCCCGTTCGGCCAGTGCAAGCATGTTGGGATAAAAGTTATTTTGCAGCATGATCTGCCTTTCATCGGTCAGCAGGCGGTCGTTCCAGCAGGCGAGGATGGTTCCGGCAACGTCGTAACTGCCCCTTTCGGTGTTGTAGATCCTGCTGTTGTAGAGGGCGACAATGTCTCCGAAAGCATCGAAGTGGTTGATATAGTGGAAGCGGGAGTCGATGGCGGGGATCCCCGGTTGTGCCTTGCCGCGGTAGCTCCAGAGCTGTGTGGCATCAATCTCCCCGGGCAGGTAGTTCCATCCCGGGTTCCAGGAGATCACTTTCTTACCGAGTCCTCTGAGGTGAGCCACCATCTCCGGCACAAAGGAGGGGCCAGTGAACTGTACCTCATCGGTGCCGATATGGATCCAGGGTGCGTCGGGGAACACCTCGGTGCAGATCTCTTCCATGAGATCTTTCAGGATGGTGATCCCTTCGGGGGACTGCATATCATGTCCGGTGGCACGCACGAAGGCGGCGCTGTGGCCGGGCATGTCGATCTCCGGGATCAGTAGCATATGGTGTGCCCTGCAGTGGGCGGCAATCTCATGTGCATCGGCGATGGTGTAGTACTTCCCCGATAGGCGGGTAAAGCTGCTGCTGTCGTTGAGCTGCGGGTAGCGTTTGCTTTCCAGCCGCCACCCCTGGTTCTCGGTGAGGTGCCAGTGGAAGACGTTGATCTTGAACTGCGAGAGCAGCGTGATCTGTTTTTTCAGCTCTTCCACACAGATGAAACTACGCCCCACGTCGTGCATAAAGCCGCGTATGCGGAAGGCAGGCCAGTCGGTAATCTCCAGGCAAGGGATGCTTTTCCCGCCTGAGGAGGCGATGACTTGGTTTAGCGTCTGCCGAGCCCAATAGATCCCTGTCTCTGTAATGGCCTCGATCAGTATGGAGTCGGGCGTAATGCTGAGCCGGTAAGCCTCGTCGGTGTTCACCTCCGCTTCGGGGATCGTTGCCACCCGTTTCTCGGTGACGACCGACGGGTCGGGTGCTCCCTGACGGAGCCGGTGTTGCCCGGAGCGGTGGAAAGTGAGCATCTGCGGCTGCGGCAGCAGCTGCAACTTTTTCACCCTTTCTCTCTTCAAACTGGAGAAATTCTGACATGCGTTGCCGCGTGGAATTTCCACCACGCGGGGCTCCCAGATCACGCTGTCTGGTGCAGCCTTACTCTCCGGTATAAAAAGGATCAAACCGGAGAAAAAAAGGAAGAGATAAGATATAAAAATGTGTGGCACCATATACCCGGAAATCTGTTTCTGCAAAAAAACAACTGTTCTACAACGCTATCGGCAACATCTGCCAGCCATGAATTTTGTAAAATTAATCATTTTTCGCCGTTTATTCTGACTTCTCACAGCCAATATCGATTCCATCAACCAGCAATCATTCAAGCATTCCTGATTTTTTCAAATCATTGGGCAGCTGTTTGTAAGCCGGTCAACAAAAAGAGGCTCTATAACGAACAGAGTGGGTAATCAATGACACTATCCCAGTAAGTGTGTAAGTAGTAATAGAAGGGTTTTTCCTTACAGTTTAACCCTATCGGCAAAGATAACTAAAAATTGATTCAAAATCAGTTCCCAGTTCTGCACGGGCATTGTCCATTTCTTGGTCGCTTCTCAAACGGCCAGGTATACAGACTTCATAACCGCCTCGTCGGTAGGAAATGAAAATTTGTTCTTCGTGTATTTCCGGATTTTCCCGTTCAAGTTTTCTATCAGGTTCGTGGTGTATATAATACGCCTGATTTCCAGTGGAAAATCAAAGAACACGGTCAGCTCCTCCCAGTTGTCTCGCCAGGATTTATTGCTTTCCCATTTACCGGCGAAATCATTCAATGCCGTTTCCGCTGCGACTTTGTTGGGGGCATCATATATCTGCTTCATGTCAACGGTGAATTCTTTTTTGCCATTCCGACGGAGCCCTACGGCAA
>JAQVWR010000030.1 GCA_028709605.1 Proteiniphilum sp. | reverse complement strand
GCACACACCAAGTTATTATTCCATGAGCACAGGAGAGGTTCGTATTGATACTTTCTCCGGAATAACAATATCTGATCCCAGCATTCATGTGAAAGCAATAACCGCCAAAACCGAAACCGCATGGTATCAGGCAACACATTAAACGTCTTCAACCTATTGAAAATGAACAGGCAGCTATTGCAACAAACATCGGTATAATATGAGAATTAAACGCACTGGGAAACGGGTTAGCAATATTTAACAAATGGACGCTTGTATTGTGTGGAAAATATTTTATATTTGTCTTTCCAGCGTGTTCGGGAAATTTTTAATCACGGCACCCTGGATTTTATCTTTCTGATTATCAGATGTTCTAGCCGGACAATTCCTTTTCAGGACATTCACATTCTTATCTGTTGATGAAACCACTGAATGATGCCTGATATTTGAGTAATTTAAAAGAATAATACCTTTCGTTATGAAAAAACGACACCTGCTTTTGTTCTTTGTAATCGGCCTTCTGTTCGGTTGCAGTGAAGAGAATATTCCAATCATAGAAACACAGGTGAAAGCCATCAGTTTCTCGTCGGTTATTAGCGAAAACAGCACCACCCGCGTTGCCGGAACGAACTGGGAAAACGGTGACATCATCGGGATATATGCCCTTAAACACGGGGTAACCCCTGACGCTGCTGCTATCACCGAGGAGAACCTGCCCTTTGTCACTACCGGCGACGGCAAATTCTACGCCAAAGAGAAAAACATATTTTTCCCTGAAGAAGATGCCACCATCGACCTCATCTCCTACTTTCCCCGTAAGAACGACCTGACTGGCTTTCATTACCCAATCGATATCTCCGAACAACCGGAATTTCTCTACAGCAACAATCTGACGGATGTGAGCAAGGTATCCGGAAAGAGTACCACTCTGATTTTCAAAAGGATACTCACAAGAGTAGTTTTTACCGTAACCCCATCCGTTTCAGGTGAAAGTCTGGAGGGGTTAACAGCTTCAATAGAAGGGGCTATCAAGTTGGGCTCCTTTAATCTTCTCGACGGCACCCTCTCCCAGGATAAGACATCGGCAACCACACTGCCAATGGCCATCAGTGGGAACACCTCCGCAAAAGAACTCTCCCTGATCCTGCTGCCTACAGAAGCAGAAAATACGCTAACCGTACACATCACTGTCGGTACCCATAATTTTAAGTGGATCATACCACATCCTCTGGAGAAGGGTAAAATCTACCGCTACAATATCCGCCTCGACAGCAGGCAACCCACAGGAGATTTCTCAACTCCTTATATGGAAGTGCCGGCTTACAGGAGCTCATCATCTGCACCCAATTCCCTCAGCGCCTTTCATATGGTAGAAACAAAAAACTGGCTTAACTCCTCCTACCCCACTGAGGCATCATCGATTCGAAATTATGTTGTACTGTTTGACACACAGAACAGGGTCCCCTACTGGGTAGCATACCCCATGCACCCCATGTACCTGGCTTCCGGCAACCGTACTGATGCATGGGAATATGACCCCCTTATTCCCCAAAACGTACAACCCAACCTCTATAGCGGATGGCAAAGCACAACATTTAACAGAGGACATTTGTTGGCCAGCGCCGACCGTAATGCAACACGCGATCTGAATAAAACCACCTTTTACTTCACCAATATGGTGCCGCAAAATGGCACAATGAACGGAGATACCTGGGCTTCACTCGAAGAAAAAGTGCGTTACTGGTGCAAACAAACCAGTGCCTACGATACACTTTACGTAGTAACCGGCTGCATCCTGCCCAAACCGCCGGAGCCCTATAGCTATGCCTACGATGTCAACGAAAACCGTTCAGTAATTCCCAAGTATCTTTACAAAGCACTGCTTCGCAAAATCAAGACTACCGGGAACTTCACTTCCATCGCCTTCATCATGGAAAATGCCGCTACCGGCATCCCCTACAATGATGCAAGAAGTGTCACCTCCGTTGCCCGGCTGGAAAGTGAGACCGGGTTTATCTTCTTTCCCAATCTCCCGGGAAAAATAGCTGAGACAGTAAAACAAAACAGCTCTCTCTCCCCTCACTGGGAGTGAAACCTTCAAGAAAGTTAACCCTTACGATTCATTCAATTTATTCAATTTAAATTTGCCTTATAATGAAAACAAAAAATCTGTTCTTCCTCTTTTTCATGGGGGTGGCCATGTTGATCTCCTGCGAATCGGAAGTGGAATATCCTGAGAACCCACTCTCCCCCAAGAACCAAGTGACTTTCCAGGGAACCATCGGAGCAACAGTAACCACACGCGCCACCGGCACCTCATGGAATGCAAGCGACGCCATCGGCGTATATGCCCTTCACAGCGGAGAAACACTCCCCTCGGGAATCTACAACACAAAAGAAAACATCAGGTTTACGACACCGGGTGACGGCATCTTCACCGCAGCCACCGATGGCATCACCTTTCCTGAAACAGGCAACCTCGACTTTATTGCCTACTACCCTTTTCAAACCACGATCACAGACTACCATCTGACTGTTGATGTAAGCAACCAGACCAACCCGTCTGCGATAGATCTGCTCTACTCAAATAACGCAAAAGGAGCCTCAGCCACAAACGCTACTGTAGCTCTGCAGTTCAGCCATGTGCTATCACAACTGGTGCTGAATATCACCGCCGGTGATGGCATCTCTTCACTGACAGGTCTCACCGCCTCACTGGCAGGAGTGAAAACAGAAGGGTCTATGAGCCTGACAAACGGTATCGTCACTGCCGGCACCACCACGACCGCCATCACACCGGTAATCACGCTTTCCGGCACAACAGGCACGGCAACAGCCATTCTACTTCCCGGAGATGATCTGGCCAACGCCACTATCACCTTCACCCTGGGAGGAAAGATCTATGAATGGAACCCTGCCACACAAGCGACCCAATCAGGTAAGAAATACAGTTACTCACTGGTGCTCTCGGCCACAGGTTTGGCGCAGGTGAACCCCGCAGCCACCATCATCGACTGGGAAGAGGCAAGCACCCCTACGGGAGATATCGTTCTTGCTCCCGACGAAGATCCGGTATTTACAGTCGATAAAACCTCTGTATCCCTGGCAGCTGCCGGCACACTCACCGATATTGTCCAACTCACCACACAAGCCGAACAGACATGGAACGCAACCAGCAGCGAGACATGGCTCACCGTGGCACCCGTCTCCGGTACAGGTAGCGGAGCCCTCACCCTTACCGCGGAGGCTAACAGCGCCACCGCTGAACGTACCGCCACCGTCACCATTACTCCAAGCGGAACCACCTCCTTGTCCCCCATTACGATCAATGTAACGCAGTCTGGCGGAGAAGCTCCCTCACCTACTGCAACGCTGCTCTTCCCGGGATCCGACTTTGAAGACTGGACAACGTTTCTCGGCTCACTGAACAGTTACGGCCTGTCAACAGATGGTTATGCCAGCCAAAGCTTGGATGGAGGCATCGACGGTTCCAAAGCCCTCTACCTGAATGGCACTCCCTCGAAAAACGACTATGTCTTCACAGCACTCACACCGGAAGGATTTTCAGTGGAAGGTAAGACAAAAATCGTGCTTCATATTAAAGGAACGGCCAATAGCAAGACACTTTCATTCAACGTCTATAAGCCCGACGGCACCTATTTCCCGTTCAATCTGGGTGAATGCACAGGTGATATGACCCTCGAAGCAACTACCAGCAACTCTTATACCGGCAACATCAACACTGGCGGAAACTGGGCCAAGATCACACTCAACATCGGCAGCCTCACCATACAGAGTACAGCAGGCCAAAACCTTTTTGCACTGAAGGTGGGTAAAGAGAGCGCCTACAACCTGATGGTCGATCATATCACCTTAGAATAAGCATCATCAGAGGAACCGGCCTGAAGGCCTCAACGGAAGCCGGGTTTCTACCGGCCCGGCTTCCGTCCTTTGAAAACAAAATTATCTGATAATAGCGTATGAAACAAAAACGATGGCTTTGGTTTTTTTTACTGCTCGCCCTACCCCTCCACTCGCAGACAACAAATGAGAACGGACGTCTGGCAGAAGGCATGATAGATGATATTCAACGCACCGTGGAAGATGACGACGCCGGTGGTCTGCCACAGGATGTGAGTGTGATGGTAATCTTTTCCAACGATATTTTTTTAAGGAATGCGGGCTATCAATTCTCGCAGTTCCGTTATCGCACCCGCGGCTATGAAAGTCGATTTGAGGAACGATACATCAACGGCGTCCAGTGTAACGACCAGATAAGAGGGATGTTCAATTACGCCTCTATCGGTGCACTGAACGACATGACGCGCAACGGCGATGCAAACAACTACTTCGCCCCATCCACCTACTCCTTCGGCTCAATCGGAGGAACCGAAAACATTCATATGCGAGCGGGCAGCTACACTCGTGGTGGCAAACTCACCTTTTCACTTACCAACCGCAACTACTACGCCAGGGGAATGGCCTCCTACTCCACCGGGATGCAGGATAACGGATGGGCCGTCACGGCCTCCATAGGCGGGCGCTACTCCAATGAGGGAAACATCGAGGGCGTCTTCTACCACAATATGGCCTATGCTTTCGGCGTGGAAAAAGAGATGAATAAAGGCAAACACCGCCTATCCTTCATCACTTTCGGCTCTCCCGTGGAAAGAGGGCAGCAAGGCTCCTCCTACCAAGAGGCCTACAACCTCACCGACAACAACCTCTACAACCCGAACTGGGGCTATCAGAATGGGAAGAAAAGAAATTCACGGGTGGTAAAATCGTTTGACCCTACCGGCATTCTCTCTCATATGTGGAAAATAAACGACATAACCACACTGACCAGCGGACTGGGGGTACACTATAACCGCTATGGCGGAACGGCACTCAACTGGTATAATGGGCCGGACCCTCGTCCGGACTACTACCGCAACCTGCCCTCCTACCATCGGGAGAATAAGGTCGCTTTCAACTACTACACCTACCTCTGGCAAAAACAGGGGAAAAACAACATCTCTCAACTCAACTGGGACAGGTTATGGCAAGCCAACCACGTTAACAATACGGAGGGCGACGGCTCAGCCATTTATATGGTAGAGGAACGGCGGAAAGATCTTTTCGAGACCACGTTCAACAGCACCCTCAACACACAGCTTTCTCAACGGGTAAAGCTGACTGCCGGAACAGGATTCAAACATTCCCTGTCGAAACAGTTCAAGACAGTAGACGACCTACTCGGAGCCAACTATCTGAGAGATACTGACAAGTTCGCCGAACGCGACTTTCCCGGAGACAAACAAACCATACAAAACGACCTGAACCGCCCCCACCGCAATGTCTACGAGGGTGATGTGTTCGGCTACGATTTTCGATATCAGGTTCATTCAGCCGACCTCTGGTTTCAACAAGAACACAGCTACCGCTATATCGATTTCTATTTCGGTTCGAAATTGAAATATACACAATTCCGCCGCGAGGGAATGATGCGCAACGGACGCTATCCCGATAACTCATACGGAAAAGGGAAAGTGCACAGTTTTACCGACTATGCCCTGAAAGGAGGTCTCACCTACAAGTTCAGCGGCCGACACTTTCTCACTGCCAACGCAGTTTACCAGACTATCGCTCCATTAGTCGAGAACGTCTATATCTCACCCCGGATCACCGACATAGCCGCTGCCAACATCGAGAGCATGAAGCTCTTCTCTGCCGACCTGAACTATATCTTCTCGCTACCCAGTTTGGCAGGACGCGTATCGCTTTTCACCACACGGTTCTACGATGATATGAAACACTTCAGCTACTACCATGACTCGGAACGCACCTTCGTCAACCACCTGCTCACAGACATCGACAAGGTTCACCACGGCATCGAGGCGGGTATCAACTACCGCCTGAACGAAACCTGGAACTTTGACCTTATTGGATCCACGGCAGAATACTATTACGATAATAACCCCGAAGGAGTGATCAGCTACGAAAACGGAAAAGGTACCGGAATGGCCGAAAAGGTATACATGAAAGACTACTACGTGGGCGGTACACCGCAGACCATGGGCACCTTCGGCATTAACTTTTTCCGCAACTACTGGTTTCTCAACCTGAATATCAACGGTTTTTCCGGCAACTACATCGAGATTTCGCCGTTGCGCAGGCTGGCATCCAACTACAGCGGCATCCTGCCTCCCGGTACAAACGGATTTGATGAAACACTCTATGACGCATACCGCCATCTCACCAACCAGGAAAAGTTCGGCGGGGGTTATACACTCGATTTTGGCATTGGCAAAATATGGTACCTTCCTCACCGCAGCTCTGTAAACTTCAACCTTACGGTCAACAACCTGCTCAATCGCAAAGATATCCGTACGGGGGGCTACGAACAGGCACGCATCAATCTGGATTATCCCGACCGTTTTGCCTCCCGCTATTTTTATATGCAGGGTCTCAACTGCTTTTTCAACCTGAGTTATCGATTTTGAAAAATAAAATCTTATGCAACCAATTACTAGAACCCATCTTGATATGAAATTCTGTTCCTTTCTGTTAGGAATCATCCTCGCCTCCTTCCTGCTCTCCTGTGACCGGGATTTTGAAGCCCCCCCCCTGACGGAGCCGGTCTATACCGGGGCCGATGCCAATATCACCATCGCCAGACTGAAACAACTCTACGCCACCGTCAGCAACCCGGCACTGATTGATGTAGATTACACCATTCGTGCCACCGTGACCGGTAACGATATCTCTGGAAATATCTATAAGCAGCTCTACCTGCAGGATGAAACAGGCGGCATCAATATCGGTGTGGATCAGAACTCCATCTTCACCGAATACCGCGTGGGACAGGAAGTATTCGTCAATCTCAAAGGCCTTTACATGATCTCCTACGGAGGGCAACTGCAGATTGGCTACGGACAGACCAACGCCAATCGCATCCCATGGGAAGTGTTTAGCTTCTACACGCATAAAAACGGATGGCCCAAAGCTGAGAACGCCCAGCCGAGAACCATTACCTTGGATCAGGTAAATGAATCGATGGTCAACACGTTGATAAAACTGGAGAATGTCTACTTCCCCGACGGAGGCAAGCTTCCTTTCAGTGAGAGCGACGCCACGACCAACCGTACGCTGAAAGATGGCGCCGGCCGCTCCATCATTGTCCGTAACAGCAACTATGCCTCCTTTGCCGCGGATATGCTTCCGAAAGGAGGAGGCACCGTGATCGCCATCCTCTCCAAGTTCCGTACCGACTGGCAACTCTACCTCCGCACGGTCGACGACTGTCAGAACTTCGGGCAACCCATTCCTGAGGAAGGTGGCGAAATACCCCCTAATCCGGGTCACACCATCTACTACAGCGAAACCTTCGGTACCGCCGATGTGTCGGCTCGCCCCTCCATTGCAGACTACAACGGCTGGGACAACAAGAGTGTGAAATACAGCGATGCCTCCGGCTCCGTATCGGTACGTACTACGAAAACCTTCAACACGCCACATCTCTGGTTTCCTGCCAGCAAAGATGGCTACCTCACCATTGGGGACATCAACACCTCCGCCGGTGCAGGGGAGAAGCTGGCACTCCACTACGAACTGACCGCCAACTTGTACGACGAAGGTTCGCAGATGAACCTCAACGCCATGGCAGTAACAGTTGACGGGAAGGAGATGCCGGTTCCTGACAAGGTGGTCAGTAAAGCCAATAACGATAACAACAAGGTCTATACCATCACACTGACAGATATCCCGGCAAAAGAGGGTCTGAAGGTTGAGTTCCATGCCAAAGCATCACTCAACACCTGCGGCCTGCGCCTGGACAACATTTCCATCACAACCGCCAGCGACGAAGCAATCGTAATCAAACCCAAAAGCTAAATTATGATGAAGAACTTGCTCACACTATTTTGCCTTTTGGGGGCGGTGCTGACGCTCACTGCCCAAGAGAAAAGTTATTACCAGGTTTACTCCATCGCCTTCTACAATATAGAGAACCTCTTCGATACGGAGGATGATCCCGACAATCCCGGGGACGATGAGTTCTTGCCTAACAGCGTCTACCGGTGGACAAACGAAAAATATGAAAAAAAACTGGATCATATCGCGGGAGTAATCAGCCGCCTCGGGCGCGAGCTGACTCCACACGGGCCGGCCGTCATCGGCATCGCCGAAGTGGAAAACCGCAGGGTACTGGAAGATCTGGTGAAAAGGCCCGCCATCGCAGAGATGAACCTGCAGATCGTACACGAAGATTCGCCTGACAGAAGAGGCATCGATGTGGCACTGCTCTACAACCCGAAACTATTCACACTGACCGGTTATGCCCTGCACCCTTACCATTGCAGCCGGAAACCCTGGTATGTCTCACGTGACCAACTGGTGGTAAGTGGCATCCTCGCCAATGAAAAGGTCTCCTTCTCGGTTAACCACTGGCCCTCACGCTACAGTTCCAAATCGTCCGAACTGCGGGAAGCAGCGGCAGAAAATGTGAACATGGCGCTCGATTCACTCTTTCAGGAAGACCTGAAAGCAAAAGTAATCATCATGGGGGATCTTAACGATGACCCCACGGACCGTAGTTTGCGCCAGGTACTCAACGCAAAGAAGCGGCGCAGCGAAGTGAAAGAGATGCGTGAACTCTATAACCCCATGTGGCACCTCTACGACCTGGGTATCGGCTCACTCGCCTACCAGGGCAAGTGGAGTTTATTCGACCAGATGGTGGTAACCGGCTCGCTTCTGAACGAAGATGTCGCCACGGGGCTCCGCTACTGGCGTACGGAAATATTCAACCGGAAAGACCTGATGCAGCAAGAGGGTCCCGACAAGGGGTACCCCCTCCGAACATTTAACAACAACACTTTCATTAACGGATACAGCGATCACTTTCCGGTATTGATCTACCTCACAGCACCCTGATGCCTCGGCAGGGCGGGTGCTGGATCATTTAATCGGGAAACGTTCCCGGATCGGGTCATCATACTGCTCCTGCAGTCGTTTCAGCTCCTGCATCAGTTTACCGGTGATCTTTTCGTACCCTTCTTTCCCGTAGAGATTGTGCATCTCCGTCGGGTCTGTTTCCAGGTCGTACAGTTCCCACACGTCGATATCGTCATAGAAGTGAATCAGCTTGTAGCGATCCGTCTTCACCCCATAGTGGCGTTTAACGGCATGTTCACCGGGATATTCGTAGAAGTGGTAGTAGAGCGACTTGCGCCAGTTTTTCGGCTCCTTCTGCTTCTTGATCAATGGCAGAAGCGATATGCCCTGCATATCGGACGGAATCTCTAAACCGGCTATATCGAGCATGGTAGGCGCAAAGTCGATGTTCTGCACCAACCCTTTTATGTCGCCTCTCTTTTTAAATCGTTCGGGCAGTTGCATCACCAGTGGCGTGCTGAACGACTCCTCATACATAAACCGCTTATCGAACCAGCCATGTTCGCCCATGTAGAACCCCTGGTCGGAGGTGTAGATGACCACCGTGTTCTTCGACAATCCCTTTTCATCCAGGTAATCGAGCACACGCCCCACATTCTCGTCGAGCGACCGGATCGTCTTGGCATAATCCCGCATATAGCGTTGGTACTTCCACTCCGCCAGCTCTCTTCCGGTGAGCTTCGCCTGGTAGAACGAATCGATAATCGGCTGATAGTGCGCATCCCAGGCAGCTTTCTGTGCCGAGTCGAGGCGGGCATACTCCCCGTGGATGTATGCGTTGGAGAGACGAGTCTGCACCCCATCGCGCACCATCTTCAGGTCGTTCACCACATCCATATCATGATCGCTGGCGATGCTCATCTCCTGCTGCTGTGCCGCTATGCGTCCCTCATAATCATCGTAGAAGTTTTCCGGCAGTGCGAAGGTCTTCTCCTCGTAGAGCGGCAGGTGCGGCGTATCGGCCATCCAGTTTCGGTGAGCCACCTTATGGTGCAGGAAAAGCACGAAAGGCTTCTCTCTGTCGCGTCCGTTCTCAAGCCAGTCGAGACCCAGGTCGGTGATCACACTGGTGACATATCCCTTGTAGTGAATCTTTCCTTCGGCAGTGATAAAATCGGGATTGTAGTAACTCCCCTGTCCCGGCAAGACCTCCCAATGGTCGAAGTGAGTAGGTTCACCGTCGAGGTGCCATTTGCCGATCATGGCCGTCTGATACCCTCCCTCCTGCAAGAGTTGTTGCACGGTCTGCTGCGATCCGTCGAAGGTAGTGAAATTATCCAGCTTGCCGTTCTTATGACTATGCTTGCCGGTCAGCAGGCAAGCTCTGCTCGGTCCCGAGAGAGAGTTGGCCACATACGCATTTCGAAAGATGACGCCGTTATCGGCAATCCGGTCCAGGTTGGGTGTCTCAATATAACGATGGTCATAGCAGCTCATCATCTGCCGGGTATGATCATCCGTCATAATATAAACAATGTTCAACGGCTCCTCGGTTGTTGCTTTTTTGCTTCCGCTGCATGAAGAGATCAGCGCAGCTCCCGCCAGCGGGAAAAGAAATTTTGAATGAATTTTAGCTCTGTACATTATACTGGATGGTTTTAGGCAATCTCCTCTTCCCGCACTGTTCCGGGAAGAAGAGATGTGTATTCACAATTTGTGCATTACTGTTGTTTGACTGTGAATGCAATCGGTTCTTTTCCAAAGGTGGGATGCACAGAGATTGTAGCTTCCCGTGGACTGCCGGTTGTATTTTTGCCAATCGTAAGTGTTACCTCACCCGCCCCCGACCCATATTTACTGGAAGCTGTACACCAACTTTCCGATGTCTCTACCCACCAGCCAAGATTGACGGTGGCAATAGTCAGCACGATCGTTCCTCCTTCTGTGCCTATCGACTGATCGGCAGCCGGGGTAACCGAGAACTCCGACGGAACCGGGTAATACGCCCCGTCATTTTTATCGCATGACGATGTGATGATCACAATCGACATCAAAAATACAAAAAATAATATCTTTTTCATCTGATTATATATATATTGATTTTAAAGGCATCATACTGATAAAACCTGTTCACCATCCCGGGTTCTGCTTCCATAAATTGTTGGTAAGGGTAAGCATACGCTCCTGGATGGGCAGCAGATAATCTCTGTCGGATCTGAAGCCGAAACCCTGGGTCATAATCTTCTGATACGGATCGATGTATCCTTCCTCATTTATAAAGATGTTGGTTCCTACCTTCAGCGTACCGTTGTAGTATCCTCCGGGATTGTTCTCCGCCTGAAGCGTGCTTCCCACAAAACGAGCCCCTGAGGGACGCTGTCCGTTGATCAGTTCATCGGCAGCAGCCCAGCGTAAAATATCATCGAAGCGGAATCCCTCACACGCCAGTTCAATACGACGTTCACGGCGCACAACCTGGATATACTTGTTCAGGTTTCTAAACGGATAAGCGGGATCGAAGTTGTACTCTCTGTCAAAATCCACTCCCGGCATGCCGACACGGTCACGAAGAGGTTTGAGAGCCCCCTTTATCAGCTCACTGTTAGCTGCGCCGTCGAGCTCTGCCAATGCCTCTGCATATGTCAGCAACACCTCTGCATACCGATATTGTATCGCCGGAGCCTGTGATTTGTACTCACCGGTGACCGTCGCCAGATAGGGAGTATTATACTCATTAAACTTCAGCATTGAGTAACCGGTCGTGTTCTGATGATAAGTTGTTACTTGTAAAGGAGGAAACACATATACCGACCCGTCAGGTTTCATCTGCGTACCGGGAAGACACACCGTTTGTGAAAGACGGGGGTCACGAATCGCAGGAGACAACTCTCTTCCGTAAATCTTCTCTGCCTCTGTGAGCTCTTCTCCTCTGAAAATCCTGCCATCAATGGTCAGATAATCATCTACGAGCGATTTTGAGATGCCTGTCTGTCCTCCGCCTTCGTTGATATAGCGAGTCACGCTGTGACCAATATTATCGGCTGCATTATATTTCTTCCACCACAGCACCTCTTTGTTCGATGAGAGATCCAGGGTAATAAACAGATGCTGATAAGGGTTTTCCCCCTCTGAATAGATACCCCACACACCGCGGTCAATCACCGCTTTGGCAGCATCTCTCGCTTGTTCAAGGTAATGGTTGATCTTTGCATCGGTCACCTCTTTGCTGTAAAACAAATCATTCTCCGCTTTGTGATACTTTTGCCAGGTAGCCTCAAAAAGAGCGACTTCTGCTTTCAGTGCACGGGCCACATCACGATGCACACGCATCGAAGCACTATTTTTTGCCTCCTTCAAAAGTGCAATTGCCACATCCAGATCGTCCAGGATATGATCCGTGATGACCAGTCTGGATTCACGCGGCTGATTTACCTCGTCCATGCTTAACACCTTATCCACCCAGGCCACATCCCCGTAGTTCTTTACCAGATCAAAATAGAACCAGGCTCTGAAATAGTATGCCTCCCCAATGAAATGATTTTTATCAACTCCTTCTTCCTTATTGTTCTTTGCGTTGGTCAGGAAGAAATTGATGTTCCTGATCTTATTATACTGAGATAATGTAGAAGCATTGCTTAATGTCATCAAACCCGACAGACGTACATTCGGCGATGCGTTCACCATGTTGTCGCTCCGCTGGTCGCCATATGCAATTCCCGAAGCATTAGCCAGTGCACCCGACTGAGTTTTAACTCCGCTCTCATAAAATTGATTCAGATATTTCTCCATTTCGGAATTGCTACTGAGTGCATTCGCTGAGGAAAGCTCCCCCTGGGGTATTTTATCCAAGTCAAAGCAACCGGTAAAAAAAAGCACGATCCCGGACATCAGCGCGATTAGAATATATTGTAGATGATTCATTGTGATCAAAAATTAAGGATTAAACCAAGTGAATAAACTCTGTTCAGGGGGTAATTTTTTCCTCCTGCTCCCGAAACGAACACCAGTTCAGGATCGAAGAACCCAATCATATGGGTCAGCGTGAAAAGATTCTCACCGGTCATAAACAGCGATACCTTATTGAGACCCACTTTCTGCAACAGCGACTGTGGCAGATCGTAATTTAAGGTCAGATTTTTCAATCGAAGGTATGAAGCATTTAGCAGATAATGATCGCTGGGAGTATTTATCGTTTTAGCACTAAAGGTTTTATAGTTCCCGGCTCCTGAAATATAGGGTTTCGGGAAATAGGCATGCGGATTATCTTCGCGCCAGTAGTCGAGATGTTCTTTAAACACGGTTACCTGAGCAAACGGACCTGCGCCGGAGAAGTAGTTCGATCCGGCAGGGTTGTAATCTCTTTTCCCCACACCCTGAAACAGCACATTTACAGAGAAGTTCTTATAGCTGATAAAACCACTCAATGAATACTGGTAGCGGGGAGTGGAGTTCCCGATAATGGTCATATCCCCCATATCATCCAGGTCGTTCGTTCCTCTGTTGATCTTCTTGTCACCATTCAGATCAACAAACTTCAGATCGCCCGGTTCAAACGCCCTTCCGGTAAGATAGGAAGTATCAAACTGCTCATTATAAGCATCGGCTTCAGCCTGTGTCTGAATAAGGCCCGAAGCACGATAGCCCCAGATCTCCCCTACTTTTCTTCCTTCATACCAACTTTCAGCCGGATTCGTAAAGGTAGGATTGCAATATTCAAGCACTTTCGACTGAGCATCGGTCAGCATCGCTCCCACGGAATAATTCACATCATTCCCTATCCTGCCCCTGAAATTGAGGGTTATTTCCCAACCCCTTCCGCGCATTACGGCATTATTGGTATTGGGCACGGAAGCCCCAAACATATCCGCCACATCTTCGCTGGGGCCAAGCATATCTCTGGTAACACGTTCAAAGAGATCTAAACTACCCGTCAGCCGATTGTCAATCAGTCCAAAATCAACGCCGATATTCTTGTTCTCCACCTTCTCCCATGTCACATTCGGGTCACTTGTGCCCGGTCCCCAGATAATCATGTTTCGTCCATCGGCAAAATACCAGTTCCCTTGTGTTGATGTACCCATTGTCTCGGCAAACGTATATAAGCCTGCACCGCTCTGATTTCCCAATCTTCCATACGACGCACGCAACTTCAGGCTATTGAGGAGATGCTGTGCCGGCTGCATAAACTCTTCATGCGCAATATTCCATCCTGCTGAAACAGAAGGGAACCAGCCCCATCGGTTTGAGGCAACAAAACGCGAAGAACCATCGTATCTTCCGTTAAACTCCAGAAGATATTTCCCTTCATAATCATAGTTCAGACGACCAAAGAAACCCCGAGTAGCCCAGCCATAACGTCTTTCAGAAGGATTCTTATCTCCTGTGGCAAGATTAATCCCCGGGTTGGTCGTACTGATCAACCCCACCACATGCCCCTGCAACATCTTGTAATCACTTTTTTCCTCCTGGTATCCGCCCATCACCAGGAAATTGTGTTTGTCAGTCAGAGAAAAAGCATAGTTGTTATAGAGGTTTATCATATGATACCCTGACGAAGCCATTGAGCGGAGATAAGAACTGGCATCGGGGATACCCAGTTCAGAACGCGTATTTTGTTTGTATGAGGTACCGTCGATGCCATAAAAAGTAGCCGGGGTCGCAATCGCTTCATAATCGGTCGTCCCTTTCCTGTAAGTATAGTCCAGAAAGATTTTCCATTTCTTGAGGGGTTCAAGCTCAAATCCGCCGGAGATAACCGTGTTGCCGTTCATCGTCTTTGCATTGGTGCCGGACTGCAGATAGGGAACCAGTGAAAGCTCGGAGAAATTTCCGTTCAGGTCATACGGCGATACGGTAGCCCTGAAGCGTGCAAGCCCGTGATAAAACATCCCCTCATCCAGTGCTCCGGAGCCAAAAGGAGTGTTCATCTCTCCGTGTGCATGTTTCATATTCAATGTAAACTTCAGCCATTCCGTCAGCTGCGAGCTCAAACTGGCATTGAAATTAAACCGTCTGTAGTTTATATCGGCATACCGAAGCAATCCGTCTTCATCATAATATCCCCCGGATACATAGAACTGCGCCAGTTGATTGCCACCGGTAAAACTGATATTATGGTTTTGTTTAAAAGCATAATCCTTGTAATGGAACTTAAACCAATCCGTACTGCCCACTCCTCTTGAGTTATTCTCAAATATAGTGCTCATACTGTTATTCGCCTTCACTCCCGGCCAACTGTTCACACTTCCCGGATTTTCCACAAACATCTTCAGTTGTTCCAGCTGTGCATCCGTATATTGTGGAGTCACCCCTGCATTTCTGTTCCCCTCATTGAAAAACTTCGCGAACTCATATCCATTCACCATCTTAGGCAAATTTACGGCAGACGACCAGCCGGTGGTTCCCTGATATGAAACCCGCATCTTCCCGGCTTCTCCCTTTTTCGTGGTTATCAATATCACGCCATAGGCAGCGCGGGCCCCGTATACCGCTGCAGCAGCAGCATCCTTCAACACGGAGATACTGGCAATGTCATTCGGGTTCACATCTGCCAGGCTCATCTCAACACCATCAACCAGTACATAGGGAGAATCACTGCCGCTCAGATTTCCCTGACCGCGTATCTGTAACGAGAAACTCCTGCCCGGCGTTCCTCCCGCACCCGGTATTGACGCTGTCAATCCGGGAATAACGCCTTGCAGGCTCTGAGTCACATTCACCACAGGCCTTTTCGTCAGCTCTTCACCGTCGACCATGGCTACAGATCCGGTCAGATTTACCTTTTTTTGCGTACCATAACCAACCACAACCACTTCTTCAAGAGTTTTAGTATCTTCCTGAAGTACAATATCAATCTTGCTTTTTCCTTTTGTCGCAATTTCCTGTACAATATAACCTACATAAGAAATCTGAAGGACTGCATTTTCCGGCACTTCCAGCGAGAAATTCCCATCTACATCCGTAATAGTACCATTGGCAGTATTCCCTTTCTCAACCACTGTCGCCCCAATAATCGCCTCTCCCGCTATATCTTTGATCACACCGGCAATCCTTTTGCCAGTAGGCTGAACAGCTTGTGTGAAAGACGATCGGGTACCTTTCTCGGTGTGAGCTTTTGAAAGGAATACGCGGTTATCAACTACCCTGAAGGTGATATCGCTACCACTAAAGATCTGTGCCAGAACCACCTCAATCTCTTCATCCTTCACATCCAGCGCCACATCAGTCACCTTCTCAGACAGGATATCCGCATGATAAGAAAACTCATACCCTGTTTGCTTCTTCAGCGTCTCCACGACATTTTTCACGGTATTACCGACAAAATGAGCCTTAACGTTAACCGATTGACCTGCCATAAATCCGGAACATATGAATGATCCAGCCAACAAGAACAGCTTCATCCTATTATTCATCTGACATGCGATGAACCTGACAACGCCAGGAAGCGTCATCCTCTTGTGTTTTAAATGTTTAATCATTTTTAAAAGTTGTAAATTATGTGATTCAATTCGTTCATTTATCCATTAATGCTTTTCATAAATAAATACCTCGTCTCCTTCAATAACATACTCAATGGGAGCCAGATAAGAGAGAAGATCCAGCACTTCGGTCAACGATTCTTCTCGGTTAATGATATACCTGAACCTATGTTCAGCTATTTTCCTGGATTCAAGATTGATATTCACGTCGTAAATCAGACTGAGCTTGTTCACAATCTCTCTCAGTGTCGCATTTTCAAATGTGATCTGATCCAGATGCCATGCGGTGAAAGTCTGTACATCCACTTTCTCTACAAACAAACAGTTCTTCTGTGCTTCATACACCACTTTCTCTCCGGGAACAATGTCAAGCAAGCTCTTCCGTTTACGGTTTTGCAGAGTAACCTTTCCTGAAACCAGCAAGGTCTCAACCGTTTTTTTCTCGGTATTCACAGTGAGATCAAACGAAGTACCGGTTACAAGTACATTCAAAATATCAGATGTCACAAGAAACGGTGTCCCATTCCTTTTCCTGATATCAAAATAACCCCTTCCCGACAAATAAACAGATCGTTCCTTATCGGAAAAATCCGAAGGAATACGCAATTCAGCATTCGAAGCCAGCCACACCAGAGAGCTGTCGGGAAGCAGCACCTTCTTCACTGCACCATTGGGAGCAACGGAAATCACGGTATAACGAGCAGATAAAGAATGATTCAATCCGAAGATCCCCATCACCGTCAATGCTGTTATCACAGCTGCATAACTCACGATGCGCTTCCATTTCGACTTGTTGTGTTTTTTCTCTATTCCGGTCCTTATCTCCGCCAAGCCACGGGCTACCTCCTCAACGGTGTCCCTCTGTTTGTATTCAAAGGCCAGCCTGAGATCCCGCATTTTAGTGTATAAATCCTCGTTTTCAGGCGATTGCTTTCGCCATGCACACAACTCATCCTGTTCTTCCCTGGAAAGAGCATAATGAAAGTATTTCGTCAATATAGGTATATCAGCATCCATTCAGATGATTCAACTCTTTCTATATATAACGAACAACAAAACGATAAATACGGAGAAAAAAACGTTTTTTTAGAATAAACGAAGAAGCAGAAACAACAGAAAAAAATCGGAGGACGATATTTTTGTGCGCAAAAACCTCATTGTATGATATATATGACTTTCTACCGTTCTTTGCGGTATATCCATTAATTCGGAAACTTCCCGAGCTTTTAATCCTTCGTAATAGGTCAGCATAAATATTCTTCGTTTCACTTCGGGGAGTTGTTCCAGCAGTTTTTGTAAATTTTCATCAAAATCCTTGCTGAAAAGCTTTTTCAGCGGTTCACAGTCATTGTCAAGATAACATCGGTACTCCTCCGTGACGGCCGATAACATCTTTTGTGAGATCTTATCTGCCCGGGTGCCTTTCTTCAGATAATCGATTGATTTGGTATAAGCTGAACGGAAAAGATAACTTTTCATACCCTCCTGAAGATGAAGCTTGTTCCGTTTCTCCCAAACATAAACAAACACCTCCTGGGCAACATCTTCTCCCGCATCTTTGTCTTCCAGCATTCCCGTAGCAAATGCAACCACCTGCGCATAAAAGGTACAAAAAAGATTTTCAAACTCCTTTTTCGTCAGTGTTTGAATATCCCTGGTATGTGTATTCATTTTTTCCGTCAACGTGTAGATCCGTGGCAAATATTTGTTTAACAGGAGCCAAAAGTAGGGATAATTATTAAAAAAACCAAAAACCGTTCCTCTGACTGCGGATCGTAGAGTGGGTTTCCTTTGGCTGCATCTCATTTGCCGACGTGGTGACGACAGATTCCTGAACGCTATGAACAGTACCAGTCGTACAACCGCCGCACCCCCTCATCGATTTCGATCCGATGTTTCCAGCCCAGGGCGTTCAGCTTGGAAGGATCGGTCAGCTTGCGCAGGGTTCCGTCCGGTTTGGCGCTGTCGAAGCGGATCTCACCGCGATAGTCAATTGTCTTTTTGATCAGCATGGCCAGGTCGCGGATAGAAATCTCCTTCCCGGTGCCGATGTTAATATGGCAATTACGCACCTCATCCTTGCCGGCAGCCAGGTCGGAGAAGTCCACCCGCTCCATGATGTAGACGCAGGCATCCGCCATCTCCTCGCTCCAGAGGAACTCCCGCATCGGCCGCCCTGACCCCCAGAGGGCTACCCCTTTGCGGGTCACGCCGTACTTGCCGAGTAATTCAAAGATCTGCCGGTCACTCACTGGCTCGGGAAACTCAGCACGTGTCACCCCCTCGAGGGGACTAATGTCTACAACCGGGCCCTTCACTTCGGCACCCACGCCCTCAACGGGCCGTCGCCGCAGATCCTCGCGCACCGCCGCCATATCTCCCTCCATGAGGCACTTCGCCAGGTGGATCTTTCGGATCATCGCCGGCAGCACATGACTTCGCTCCAGGTCAAAGTTGTCGTGCGGCCCATAGAGGTTGGTCGGCATCACCGCAATAAAGTTAGTCCCATACTGCAGATTGAAGCTCTCACACATTTTCAAGCCCGCAATCTTGGCGATGGCATAAGGCTCATTGGTATATTCGAGCGGGGCAGTCAGCAGCACCTCCTCGCTCATCGGCTGCGGCGCCTCCCTGGGGTAGATGCAGGTGCTGCCCAGGAAGAGCAACTTCCTCACCCCGCTGCGCCAGCTCTCGCCGATCACGTGGTTCTGTATCTGCAGGTTGCGGTAGATGAAATCGGCCCGGTAGGTGTTGTTGGCCATGATGCCCCCCACATGTGCCGCGGCGAGGAACACATACTCAGGCCGCTCTGTTTCAAAGAAACGAGCCACCGCCCCCCCGTCCGTCAGGTCCAGCTCACTGTGTGTCCGCCCGATCAGGTTGGAGTATCCCTTCTTCTGCAGGTTCTCCCATATCGCCGATCCCACCAGTCCCCTGTGTCCGGCAACGTAAATTTTGGATTGTTTGTTCATAATTTAGCTGTAAGTCTTAAGCTGTAAGTCTTAAGCTGTAAGTCTTAAGCTGTAAGTCTTAAGCTGTAAGCTTACGACTTACACCATCTCCATATCATGCCGCACCATCAGCTGTACCAGCTCTTCGAATGATGTCCGGCGGGGGTTCCAGCCCAGGAGCGTGCGTGCCTTGGTGGGATCGCCCAGCAGCTGCTCCACCTCGGCGGGACGGAAGTACTTTGGATCCACCTCCACCAGCAGGCGACCTGTGGCGGTGTCGATCCCCTTCTCGTCGACACCCGAACCCTCCCAGCGGAGATTCATCCCCGCCTCGGCGAAGGCCAGTGTACAGAACTCGCGCACAGTATGCATCTCACCCGTAGCAATCACGAAATCCTCAGGCGTGTCGTGTTGCAACATCAGCCACATGCACTCCACATAGTCGGGTGCATAGCCCCAGTCGCGTCGTGCATCCAGGTTCCCCAGATAAAGCTTGTCCTGCAGCCCGTGAGCGATGCGTGCAGCAGCCAGGGTGATCTTACGGGTAACGAAGGTCTCACCGCGTCGCTCGCTCTCGTGGTTGAAGAGGATGCCGTTGACGGCGAACATGCCATACGACTCGCGGTAGTTCTTTGTGATCCAGAAGCCGTAGAGCTTGGCCACGCCGTAGGGGCTGCGCGGGTAGAAAGGTGTCGTCTCCCGCTGCGGCACCTCCTGCACCAGTCCGAACAGCTCCGAGGTCGATGCCTGGTAGATCCGTGTCTTCTTCTCCAATCCGAGGATGCGCACCGCCTCCAGCAGGCGCAGTGTCCCCACCGCATCCGTCTCGGCCGTGTATTCCGGCACGTCGAAGCTCACCTTCACATGGCTTTGTGCCGCCAGGTTATAGATCTCATCCGGCTTAATCGTCTGGATCACCCGTATCAGCGAGCTCGAGTCGGTCATGTCAGCATAGTGCAGGTTGATAAGCCGTCGCTGCTTCATGTCACGCACCCACTCGTCGAAGTAGAGGTGCTCGATTCGTCCCGTGTTGAAGGAGGAGGAGCGACGCAGCGTGCCGTGCACAGTGTATCCCTTCTCCAGCAGCAGCTCCGCCAGATAGGAGCCGTCCTGTCCGGTGATCCCGGTGATAAGTGCCACTTTATTCATATGCTCTCTGTTCAAAGATGATGATTTTTCCTGATCCCGGAAATCCGGTTAAAGGTCAGTCAATCTGACCGGCAGCCGTCAAACCGTTTCTTATCAGAAAGGAAGCATAAAGATAGGACAAATTCTCCGCATTTACAGTGTAAGCGGTACAAAAACTGCCACCACCCGTCGCTTAAAGCCCATACCGCTGCCCTCCACAAGCTCCCACCTCCAAAGCTAACCGCTTACCCCTTTTTCATCAGCAACCACTCTGAGGCGGAAACGACCGATATTTCCCCGGGTAGTTCTGCCTGGTAGCGGAGAGCATCAAAAACGATCAATGTGCCTTTTGGAATATCGAAAGTATGCATTGCCTCGGTCAATCCGTCGATTTCACGTCTGCAGTTATCAGCAGATAATTCGTATGACACCTGTATTGCTTCCACCACCCGCATATGCTCCCTGATCAGAAAATCGCATTCGTTTTTCCCGGAAAAATACCAGACGTCACAACCCCTGCGCTTCAACTCCAGGAACAAAGCATTTTCCAGGAGTCTGCCCCTGTTACCTGTGAACCGAAAACCCAGTCGGTTAGGAATAGAATTGTCCACCGCATACACTTTGCGTGAATTCATCATCTGCTTCTTTAGGGAATAGTCAAATTTACGCACATAATAAAAGAGATAACTTGCCCGGTAATAATCCAGGTAGTTTTTCACGGAGCTGGAACTCTTCAGGCCGGCAACGGCTTGCAACGATGAATAGGAAAACAGTTTTCCAATATTTGAGGCCAGGTAGAGAGCAATCTGTCTAATCTCATCCACGTTCGTAAGCCTGTAACGAACCACGATATCACGGTAAAGAATATCCTGAAACAGTGCGTGGACGATCTCCGGATCTTTTTCTTTCACAACCAGCGGGAATCCCCCCGATTCAAGATAGGCATTCAGATCATTCAGCAACAGTGAGCGCTGTTTGGCCGAAAGCCTATTCATCTGATAAACCCGGCGCTCCATACGCAGATATTCCGAAAACGAGAAAGGCATCAGTTCCAGCACTTTGTTCCTACCGGTAAGCACTGTGGATATTTCCGAGCTGAGCAATCTGGCATTCGAACCTGTCAGATACACCTTCCTGCCTTGCTCGTACATCCTGTTCACGAACTTCTCCCAGCCCGGCACCTCCTGGATTTCATCGAAAAAGAAAACCGGTTCGGTTCGATACATCTCCAGATGCAGTGTATATATGTCGTTGAGCAGTGTGGGACAAGCTGTGATACGCTCATCATCGAAATTGCAGTAACAAAATTCGTTTTCTTTCAGATCCAATGCTTCTTTGATCAAAAACATCAAAGACGATTTGCCGCAACGCCGTACGCCGGTTATGACCACAACTTGGCTGGTTTTCATAAAACTATCCAGCGGCACATCCCGTTCAATCAGTCCCGTTCTGTTTTGAAAAACCTCTTTTTGGTCGATCAGTATTTCCCGCAAACAGTTTTTTTCCATATCCTTTGATGCTGAATGATTTGGCAAAGATATGGAATTTGTTCTTTATCAACGAACAATTTTAAATTATTTTGTTCTTTATCAACGAACAATTTTAAAAATTAAAATCTGAGAGCTGAAAGCTGACTCCCATTCCGCTGCCCTTCACAAACTGCCGTCTCCAAAGCTGACCGCTGAGAGCTGAAAGCTGGCTTATACTTCAAAAATCTCCCTCAGCTCCCGGTTACTCAGTTTACCGATCCAGTTCTCCCCGGTAGCGACCGTCATCTCTGCAAGCATTTTTTTCTTTGTGATCATCTCATCAATCTTCTCCTCGAACGTGTTTTTGGTAATGAAACGGTGTACCATCACGTTCTTCTTCTGACCGATACGATAAGCGCGGTCGGTAGCCTGGTTCTCCACGGCCGGGTTCCACCACAAGTCAAAATGGATCACATGCGACGCCGCCGTCAGGTTAAGTCCCGTACCGGCTGCCTTCAGTGAGAGGATAAACAGTTTGTTGGCACGGTTTTCCTGAAACCGTTTCACCATCTCGTGCCGATGCTCCACGCTGCATCCCCCGTGATAAAAGAGCGGCGCGTCGCCATAACGGTCAGTTATAAACCGCTCCAGCAGATCGCCCATTTCCCTGAACTGAGTAAATATCAGCACCTTCTCCCCCGCCTCGGTGATCGCATCGAGCAGTTCGAATAACAGCTCCACCTTCCCCGAGAGCAAAGGGTTGTCGTTTCCGTTTTTCAGAAAATTGGCAGGGTGATTGCATATCTGTTTCAGGGCCAGGATCATCTGCAGCACCAATCCCTGTCGTTTGAAGAGCGACTGCTGATCGCCCTCCTCGCCGCAACCTTCAATCAGCTCCATCGCCGCCTGCGTCGTCTTCTCATAGAGAGCCGCCTGCTGCCTGGTGAGCAGAGCATACTGGTTCTGTTCCACCTTATCCGGCAGATCGGAGATGATCGACTTGTCCGACTTCATGCGTCGCATCAAAAAGGGAGAGGTGATCTTTTTGAACTTGCGCACCACCTGCTCATCGTTCGACACCTGTATGGGAGCGGCATACTCCTCATTAAACTTTTTCAGGCTTCCCATATACCCCTTGTTGGTATAATCCATGATCGACCAGAATTCGCTCAGCCGGTTCTCCACAGGAGTGCCGCTCATCGCAATACGGATCTCTGCCGGGATACTCTTCACCGCCTTAGTCTGAGCCGTACTGTAATTTTTGATGTTCTGTGCCTCATCGATCGCCATCACCGCCCACTTACGCCTCTTCAGCAGGTCGTTATCCCCCCGGCACACGCCGTAGGTCGTCAGCATCACATCCTCGTCAAACAACGTCAGGTCGCGTGCCGTACCATGATAGATATGGGTCGTAAGGGAGGGTGCGAACCGGGCGATCTCCTCCTGCCAGTTGGTGAGCAATCCCGTGGGGACAACCACCAGAGCTCTCTTTTTTCCGTTGATCATCTTCTCCTCTTTCAGTTTCAGGAGGATAGCGATCACCTGCAATGTTTTTCCCAGTCCCATATCATCGGCGATGATGCTGCCGAAGCCGAGACGGCTGTTCCGGTACATCCAGGAGTAACCCCTTTCCTGATAAGGGCGGAGGGTAGCATGAAGACCCTGTGGCAGGGAAATGTTCTCCCCCGATGTAAGTTCATTCATCAGCCTCCTCACCTCATCGGTCAGTCTTACGGGAGCCCCCTCATACTCCTCGCTGAGAGCTGTCTGCAGCAATTGATAAGCGTTCATCGGCTTCTCTTCCGTGAAAGCCTTGTGCAGTTTGATCATATCCGCCTCACTCACGTAGATATAGTTCTCTTTGAAGCGGAAGAGTCCCGAGGCATGTTTCATCAGCCTGCCGAACTCAGCGGGAGACAGCAGGGTGTCGCCAAGGGCAACCTGCCAGTCGAAAGCGAGCAGGTCGTCGAGACGAATAAACCCGTTTTCATCCGACTTTCTTTTCAACAACAGTGATGGCTTGGGACGCAGCAGATGCTGTAGCGATTTGGGAAGGAAGATCCGGATATCCAACAGCTGAATCGCCGGCATCACCTCCATCAGGAAAGGGGCAAACTCACGGCTGTCGAAGTGAAGAGGGTGCTCTCCGAGGGTATCGATATGCCTATCGAGACCCCTGATAAAAGGGGAGAGCAGCGAGAGGCCCTGCAAAATCCTGAATCGTTTTTCGCGATACCGCTCGTCAGTGAGCAAGCTCTTCAGTGGCAATGGCGGCTCCTCCGGCCTGTCACGCTCTTCCACATCGATAGAAACATCAAACAACTCCTCCTCGAGAGCTGTTACCGTGATCCGCGGCCTGAACTCCTCTGCGGTGAGATAGTACCTGTCGAGCCACACCTTGATTCCGCCGCTGAGGGCATGCTCCCCCACGCCCGCGAAGGGATACATCCTCCCTTTGAAGAAGATCTCCTCAAAGAGATCATTCTTCGAAGCCTTGGAAAGTCCTTTGACCAACGTGGTGATCAACAGGGAGAGCAGCTCCGAAGGCTGATTTTCCAGCGCGGATGAGATCACTCCCCCTCCTCTTTTACGCGTCAGCAGCAACAGGTCGCCGGGTATTGTGGCGTGAAGTTTATCGATCAGCCTCCGCACTTCGGCATCGATTGTGGCGGGGAGCCAGCGTATGAAATAAGATTTGTTGTCCGCCTGCAGAATCTGCGGAACAATATTCCCGTTGGCTGTGAGGTGAAGCGCGGCAAAGAGCAGTTTATGGAGAGCAGCAACCGAGGGCTGGTAATCCTCCAGGTACCCGGGGTTGAGCTGAAAAAGAGCCGGTAACAACGTCTCTAAGGTATCGCAGGCACAATCCGAGACCCGCACGCCAACCCTGTTCTCCGTATCGATGGAGAACCTTATAACGCTTTGGTGCGATATCCCCCCATTTGGTGAGAGTGGAAATATCGCATTCAAATCGAGTTTTTTGTTCAGGATGCGTTTCGCCTCTTTACACAGGCGTATCAACTGCGTGGCGTAGAGCTCCCGGAAATCCCCCCCGGGATAAAAAGGCGGCTTCTCCGGCAGCAGCTGTACCAGAGGAACAACAATATCCCGCAGCCGGGAAAAATCAATCTTTTCATAAGCAGTCTCCTCATCAGGCTGCGGCATTTTCTTCACCGGGCGGAGGATCGACTTCAACGTGGCAATGCCATTCTTCTTCTGATCCGCAATAAAGACCCCCCTTTTTCTCAGCTCCTCTATCAGATCCACCTGGTGCATTTTGAAGACAAGAAACGGATCGTTGTCAATCTCCCTGCTCACCATGTAGATCACAGCCGCCAGGTGCTTGCAGGGCACCGCCCAGTCGGGACAGGAACACTGCATCTTAAAATCGCTCCACTGACGGGGAAACACTTTCAGTCCTGTCTCTCCCGCGATAGAGAGGATGGAGGGATCCAGCTCCCTGTTAAGCAGTTTCGAGATAAGGGCAGGTCTTGCGACAATCCTGTCCATCAGTTGTGCTACCTGATCCTCAAAAAAAGGAGGAACAATGATGTTGACCTTATAGGGTGTAGCCCTGCTCCCCGCGACCCTTGCCGTGATAGTGTTTTCTTTGATCTTCACCGACTGTACAGAACCTCTTCGCGCATAAGAAGCACCGCGGGGGAGGCGATTGTCATAATCCACGTTTTGCAGGGATTGCAGCCATTGCTCACCCCACCATGTTTTTCCAAATTGATCCGACATAGGAGAAAAGGTTGTAATGTATCGTGTATATTTTCTTTGACGGAGTGAAGAAAAAAAAATCCAATGGAGCGCTGAAAGCTGACCGCTGACTTACTTTCTCCGAAATTTATGAGTTGTGATCCTGTTTCCCGTGAGCCCCTTCACCACTACGGTGATCGCATGTCCGTCCGCCGTGATATCCAGACAATTCTCATCATCATTGA
>JAQVWR010000093.1 GCA_028709605.1 Proteiniphilum sp. | reverse complement strand
TGAGCGAAATTACTTCACTTCTTCAAAATCGACGTCGGTTACATCGTCTCCCGACTGGTTGTTGTCCGATGCCGCCTGTTGTCCGGCGTTGGCGCCGGGCTGAGCACCTGGCTGAGCACCTGGCTGAGCGCCGGGCTGAGCGTTGGTTGCGTTGTACATATCCTGTGAGGCAGCCTGGAAAGCGGTATTCAGTTCATTGGTTGCCGCATCAATGGCAGAGAGATCCTGTGCCTTATGGGCTTCCTTCAGTTTGCCGAGGGCTGCTTCGATCGGTGCCTTCTTATCGGCAGGAATTTTGTCCCCCAGGTCTTTCAGTTGCTTCTCGGTTTGGAAGATGGTGGAGTCAGCCTGGTTGAGCTTGTCGATTCGTTCTTTCTCCTTCTGGTCGGCCTCAGCGTTGGCGGCAGCCTCCTCTTTCATCCGTTTGATCTCGTCTTCGCTTAGTCCGGAAGAGGCTTCAATGCGGATCTTCTGTTCCTTGCCCGATGCCTTGTCTTTGGCAGATACATTCAGGATGCCGTTGGCATCGATGTCGAAGGTCACTTCGATTTGCGGGATGCCGCGCGGTGCGGGTGGTATGCCATCGAGGTTAAAGACACCGATCTGCTTGTTGTCGCGGGCCATGGAGCGTTCACCCTGCAGCACGTTGATCTGTACCGAGGGCTGGTTGTCGCTGGCCGTGGAGAAGGTCTCGCTCTTTTTGGTAGGGATGGTGGTGTTGGCCTCGATCAGCTTGGTCATTACCCCGCCCAGTGTCTCAATACCGAGTGAGAGCGGTGTGACATCGAGCAGCAGCACATCCTTCACCTCTCCGGTGAGCACCGCTCCCTGGATGGCAGCACCGATGGCTACCACCTCGTCGGGGTTCACCCCTTTGTGCGGCTTTTTGCCGAACAGCTTCTCCACCAGCTCCTGCACGGCAGGGATGCGGGTTGATCCGCCCACGAGGATCACCTCGTCGATGTCGGAGTTGGAGAGTCCCGCATCTCTCATCGCTGTCTGACAAGGGCCCACGCATTTTTGCAACAGGTCGTCGATCAGTTGCTCAAATTTGGCGCGTGACAGTGTCTTGACTAAGTGTTTGGGGATCCCGTTCACCGGCATGATATAGGGCAGGTTGATCTCGGTGGAGGTGGAGCTGGAAAGCTCGATCTTGGCTTTCTCTGCCGCCTCTTTCAGGCGCTGGAGTGCCATCGGGTCCTTGCGCAGGTCAATTCCTTCGTCGTTCAGAAACTCCTGTGCCAGCCAGTCGATGATACGGTGATCGAAGTCATCGCCTCCTAAGTGGGTATCTCCGTTGGTCGACTTCACCTCGAAGACGCCGTCGCCCAGCTCCAGAATGGAGATATCGAAGGTGCCGCCACCCAGGTCGAAGACGGCTATCTTGGAATCCTTGTTTTGTTTGTCCAGACCATAGGCCAGTGCTGCGGCTGTCGGCTCGTTCACGATGCGGCGTACGGTCAGCCCGGCGATCTCGCCCGCCTCTTTGGTGGCCTGCCGCTGTGCGTCGCTGAAGTAAGCCGGTACGGTGATCACGGCCTCTTTGACCTCTTGACCCAGATGATCCTCGGCAGTCTTCTTCATCTTCTGTAGCACGATGGCAGAGATCTCCTGCGGGGAGTAGAGGTGACCGTTGATGTCTACGCGGGGCGTGTTGTTGTCGCCGCGCGCTACCTTATAAGGTACACGCCCGATCTCTTTCTGCACCCGATCAAAGGTCTCTCCCATAAAGGTCTTGATGGATGAGATGGTGTTATTGGGGTTGGTGATGGCTTGACGTTTTGCCGGATCACCTACTTTGCGTTCACCGTTTTCCACAAAGGCTACAACCGAAGGAGTGGTGCGTTTCCCTTCGTTATTAGGTATGACAACAGGTTCGTTTCCTTCCATGACGGAGACGCACGAATTGGTTGTTCCCAGGTCTATTCCGATTATTTTTCCCATAGTTGTTGTTATATTGTTTAATGTGAATTCTTTTTTTCCCTTCTGATCCGGCTTTTTATCCCTGATATCGGGCGGCCTGATCTTCATATATTCTTCTGTTTTCAAATCTTGTGCCAAAAATCCGTTAAGTGCCCGCAACTGACAATATGTCGGGTTTCAATTCCTTTTTTGCGAGTTATTTTGCCGATGCTGTGCATCGGTATCAGAAGATTTTCCTATCTTTGGCGGACTGGACGCAGTTACCTGTCATTACCCGGAAAGGCAGTGCGTAATTGCTTTCGTATGTTTCATCATCGTAATCATGAACAGATATGTTTACACAACACGACCTTGAATTGCTGAAAGAAAAAGGAATTTCACAGGATCAGCTCAACAGGCAGCTGACTTATTTCAGTAGGGGATTCCCTTTTTTGCAGATCCTGGCGCCGGCTTCTGTGCAGAGAGGGATCATAAGGGTGCAGCAGAGTGAGAAGGAGGAATACCTGAAGAGCTGGCAGGATTATCTGAAAGGGGAGAAGAGCGTGACCAAGTTTGTTCCCGCCTCGGGTGCTGCCAGCCGAATGTTCAAAGATCTGTATGCTTTTCTGGATGCAAATTATGAGGTGCCGACCACCGCTTTTGAGCAAACATTCTTCGCTCATATCCGGCAGTTCGCCTTTTTTGTTTCATTGGATGAGGCTTGCAGGGATCTCTATAAAGAGGATATCTCCCGGCTTTGTGAAGAAGGGAGGTACAAGGAGGTAGTCGCTGCCCTGCTGCATCCGGAGGGCCTCGATTACGGCAACCGGCCTAAGGGAATGTTGCTGTTTCACACCTATCCAGAGGGGAATCGTACTCCTATGGGGGAGCACCTGACAGAGGGGACCCTGTATGCCCGTCGCGCGGATGGTCTGGTGAGGGTGCATTTCACCGTCTCGGAAGAGCATAAAGAGCTCATTGAACTGCTGGTCGCCGCCCGCAAATTGAGCTATGAGATGAAGCTGGGAGCGCGTTTCTCTGTCACCTATAGCATCCAGAAGCCGGCGACCGATACCCTGGCTGTGGATAGGGACAACCACCCCTTCCGGGAAGAGGATGGCAGCCTGTTGTTCCGTCCCGGGGGGCATGGCGCTCTGATTGAGAACCTGAATGACATTGATTCGGACATCATCTTCATTAAGAATATTGACAATGTGGTACCCGACAGGCTGAAGGAGCAGGAAGCGCATTATAAGAAGCTGCTGGCCGGTATGCTGGTTACCATGCAAAGGCGTGCTTTCGCTTACCTCGAGAAGCTTGACTCCGGAAGGGTGACCTCCGATGAGCTGGAGGAGATGCTCTCCTTTACCGAAAAGGAGTTGTGTATCATCCACAGTGAGACATTCGATGCGGATGAAACGCTCATGGCCTATCTGAAGCGGAAGCTGGACCGCCCCTTCCGGGTATGCGGGATGGTGAAGAACGAAGGAGAGCCCGGCGGAGGGCCTTTTCTCGTAGTCAACCGCGACGGTACGGCGTCGCTGCAGATCCTGGAGAGTTCACAAATTAACAAGAATGACCCTCGTGCCATGGATGCTTTCCGCAACGGTTCGCATTTCAATCCGGTGGATCTGGTCTGTGGGGTGAAAAATTACCAGGGAGACAAGTTCGACCTGACAAAATTTGTGGATCACAACACCGGTTTCATCTCTCACAAATCAAAAAACGGGAAGGAACTGAAAGCACTTGAGCTGCCGGGACTGTGGAACGGTGCCATGAGCGACTGGAATACCCTCTTTGTGGAAGTGCCGGTCTCTACCTTCAACCCGGTGAAGACGGTGAACGATCTGCTGAGGCCGGAGCATCAGCAGGCGGTGTGATCTTGAGCAGTGGATCCGGGAAAAAATTGATGCTGAATGCGCCCCGTGAGGAGAGGGCGTTGCGCGGCGTGATTGCCTTTGAGATGGCCGAGAATTACCGGCGGCTGAATCAGTCGGCCCACGCGCTGACCGCATACGGGAATGCCGTCCGGTTTGGTTACCCCGATAGCCTCGCCTGGTTGCGGATGGCGCAGATGCTGCACAGAGAGGGCTGCTACCCAAAGGTAGCCGATGTGTACCGGCAGTTCCTTGCCATGAGGCCGGGCTTTGATCTGCTTTTCGGACCATCGATCAGGAAAGGATGAGAGGATTTGTGAGTTGTTTCTTTTTGCTGTGGGCAAGCATGACGGGAGTTTATACCTTAGATGCTCAGGAGTTGCATGCCGCGGTGACCGTGAACAGTGCCCAGGTCTCTGTACTGGAGGAGCTCTCTTCGCTTCATGGCGAACGGCTGGGAAATGTACTGCTCTCCCTCTTCGGGGATGCCAAGCTGGAGGAGCTAACGACGATTCTTTCGCGGGGAAGCTATGCAGAGAGACAGCTTTTCCTTCGTCGCCTGAGAGAGATCTATCCCACGCGAAATGATGCGCTGGAAAAGCTGAAAGACTGATTATTTATGTTAAAGACACTGTCCATACAGAACTACGCACTGATCGAATCGCTGGAGATTTCGTTTGATAGCGGATTTACCGTGATCACCGGCGAGACGGGTGCGGGTAAGTCCATCATCCTGGGGGCTCTCTCGCTGATCCTGGGACAGCGTGCCGACTCGAGGCATGTGAAGCAGGACGAGGCCAAATGTGTGATTGAAGGATTGTTCGATATATCGGCCTACCGTCTGAAACCTCTGTTCGACGAGCATGAGTGGGTCTACGACGGGGATGAGTGCATCCTGCGTCGGGAGATATGGGCGACCGGGAAATCTCGGGCTTTCATCAACGATTCGCCGGTCTATCTGAACGACCTCAAGGTATTGGGCGACAGGCTGATCGATATTCATTCCCAGCATCAGAACCTCTCGCTGAACGACAACCTGTTCCAGCTCAATGTGGTGGATCTGCTGGCAGGTACAGGTGCGGAACTGAGCAATTACGAAAAAGCTTATGTTGCCTACTGTGCAGCGGAAAAGGATCTGCGGGAACTGCGCGAACAGTCGCGCCGGAACAAGGAGGAGGAGGACTATCTTCGTTTTCAATATACCGCGCTGACAGAGGCCTCACTGGAGGAGGGCGAACAGGAGCGGCTGGAAGAGGAGCTGGAGGCACTCACCCACTCCGAGGAGATCAAGTCTGGACTCTTCTCGGTCACCTCCCTCCTCTCAGGGGATGAGAAAAATGCGGAGGGGATGCTCCTCTCGGCGAGAGATGCCCTGCAGGCGGTGCAGCGTGTTTTTCCGAAGGTGAGTGATCTGGCAGGAAGGGTGGAGTCGGCATACCTTGATCTGAAGGATGTACGGGAAGAGGCCTCGCAACTGTTTGAGGAGGTGGAGTTTGACCCGGCACGCCAGCAGTTGGTAGAGGAGCGCCTCAGCACGTTGTATGATCTGGAGAAGAAGCATGCACTCGCCGGCGTGGAGGAGCTGATTGCCCTGCGCAATGAAATTGCGGCCAAACTGCAGAAGATCGATTCGCTGGATGAGCGACTGGCGGAACGGGAGAAAGAGGCAGCAAACAAGAAGGTGATGATGCTGGAGAAAGCAGCACGGCTGAGGGAGAAACGACAAGCTGCTATGCCCGGCATCGAGCAGCAGCTCATCGCTAAGCTGGATTTTCTGAAGATGCCCCACACCCGCTTTCATTGCAAGATCACACCGAAGATACATCCCGATGCCACCGGTGGCGATCAGGTGGAGTTTCTCTTTTCGGCAAACAGAAACATCGCGCTGCAGCCGGTATCGCAGATCGCCTCGGGCGGTGAGATCTCCAGGCTGATGCTATCCCTCAAGGCGATGATTGCCGGAGCCACTGCGTTGCCGGCCATCATCTTCGATGAGATCGACACCGGCACCTCGGGAGAGGTGGCCGACAGGGTAGGGGCAGTGATGAAGGAAATGAGTGCTGAGATGCAGGTGATTGGGATCACCCACCTGCCGCAGATCGCCTCGAAGGGAGATACCCATTTTGAAGTATATAAGGAGGAACGGGATCACAGCGTGACCACCGGGATCAGAAAGCTGAGCGGTGAGGAGCGGGTAGGGGAGATTGCTCGCATGCTGAGTGGTGCCGAAGTGACGGGGCAGGCCATCGAAAATGCAAAGGTGATGCTCCAAACTGATTGAATGATGAAAGAAAAAGAGATGATCTTCGGCATCCGTGCCGTGATAGAGGCTGTAGAGGCCGGGAAAGAGATAGATAAGGTGCTGGTGAAGCGCGAGCTCACGGGAACGCTGTTTATGGAGCTGCAGCAGCTGCTGCGTGACCACGAGATTCCGATGCAGCGGGTGCCGCTGGAGCGTATTGACCGCATCACCCGCAAGAACCATCAGGGGGTGATCGCTTTCATTTCGGCTGTCGCCTATCAGAAGCTGGAACATATTGTTCCGATGCTGTATGAGCAGGGAAAGAGTCCCCTGATCCTGGTGCTCGACGGACTGACCGATGTGCGCAACTTCGGTGCGATCGCCCGCACCTGCGAGGTGGCGGGCGTAGATGCCATCGTGATCCCGGCGCGCGGCAGCGTGTCGGTGAACGC
>JAQVWR010000029.1 GCA_028709605.1 Proteiniphilum sp. | reverse complement strand
ATCTCAACCAGAAGAGAAGAAAATCACCATAAAGGGATGAATGTTTGAAAAATAAGAGGATTTCGCTTGTGAAAGTCTGCCACAATTCCTATATTTGCGTGAATTTTTGTTTTCATATGACGGACGAAAATAACAAGCTGCTAGTCGATCTGGAGGTGCGCATCAAACAGTTGATGTTTTTATGTGATACGCTGAAAGAGGAAAACGCTGTACTGAAAAAAGAGCTGAAAACCAGGCAGCAACAGATCGATGAAGCAGTCACTGATGTGAATCGTCTGAAAACAAAATATGACAGTCTGAAGGTCGCGAGAACCATCACCGCCGCTTCGGTCGATGTGGATGCCGCGAAACAGCGACTGTCACGACTGGTGCGAGAAGTTGATAAATGCATAAATTTGTTGAAATAATCTTTGAAAAATTTATGTGATGGGCGACGATAAATTTTTATTGACATTAGAGATAGCCGGCAGGAGATATCCGTTGAAGATCAGACGGACAGACGAGCAGGCTTTTCGTGATGCCGCCGCCAGGATAAACAGAAAAATAAACCAATACCGCGTTGCCTACGGTGGTGAACACTCCGGGATGACGACGCAGGATTTTATGGCGATGACAGCCATTCAGGCATTGGCTGAGAATTTTTCTCTCGGTGATAAGAATGATACGAAACCCTTTGAAGAGAAGATCGGATTGTTGATCAGCGATTTGGATCACTATCTGAAGCAATAATTCATTTTCCTGCATATCAGGAGTCAACCGACGCATCTTTCCGCACATACGATCTATGTGTCCGAATGGGTGCGTTTTTATTTTTTCAGAAACAGAGAACAGTGGCTTGCCGGCATGCTGCAACCGTCGTGGTGGCGATGCCCGGCAGAAGGTAAAAGAGAACAGTCTACTATATAAAACAGAGAACGGAGATTCTTCCCTGGACAGGTCTGAGCAGATGCAGGGAAGAGAATATTAATCATTAACAAAAAGAAGTATGGAAATAGTAATAGGAATTATCGGACTGGTAATCGGAGCGGTGATCGCCTGGTTCCTGACCGGTAAAACGGCCAACTCCCGTGCGCAAAACATTGTGAATGATGCGGAGAAAGATGCCGAGGTGATCAGAAAGAAGATGTTGCTGGAAGCCAGAGAGGAGACGTTGGCGATGAAAGCCGAAGTGGAAAAACAGGCCAATGCAAGGGTGACCAAGATACAGGTAACCGAGAACAGGCTCAAGCAGCGTGAGATGTCGCTTAACCAAAAGCAGGAGGAGCTGAACAAAAAATCGTCGGAGATCGATGAGGTAAAACTGAACCTCGCCAATCAGCAGGAGTTTTTGGAAAAGAAGAATACCGAAATGGAACGGCTCCATCGACAGTCGGTGGAAAAGCTGGAGACCATCTCCGGCCTGTCGGCCGACGAAGCCAAAGAGCGGTTAGTAGAATCGTTGAAGGAAGAAGCCAAGACGGGCGCTCAGTCCTATATCAATGACATCATGGAAGAGGCGAAGATGACGGCCAACAAGGAGGCCAAGCGCATTGTGATCCAGTCGATCCAGCGGGTGGCCACGGAGACCTCCATTGAAAATTCCATCACCGTTTTCCACATCGACTCCGATGAGGTGAAAGGCCGCATCATTGGCCGTGAAGGCCGTAACATCCGGGCACTGGAGGCCGCTACCGGCGTGGAGATCGTGGTCGACGACACGCCTGAGGCGATTGTTCTCAGCGGTTTTGATCCGGTACGCCGTGAGATTGCCCGTCTGTCGCTCCACCAGCTGGTGGCCGACGGGCGTATTCATCCGGCCCGCATTGAGGAGATCGTGTCGAAGGTAAAGAAACAGATCGAGGAGGAGATTGTCGAGACCGGTAAGCGGACGGTTATCGACCTTGGAATTCATGGCTTGCATCCCGAATTGATCCGCATGGTGGGCAAGATGAAGTACCGCTCTTCGTATGGACAGAACCTGCTGCAGCATTCACGTGAGGTGGCTAACCTCTGTGCCATCATGGCCTCGGAGTTGGGACTCAACCCGAAGAAGGCAAAACGTGCAGGTCTGCTGCATGATATTGGCAAGGTGCCCGATGATGAACCGGAACTGCCGCACGCAGTTCTGGGGATGAAGCTGGCAGAGAAGTTCAAAGAGAAACCGGATATCTGCAATGCTATCGGCGCACATCATGATGAGGTAGAGATGACTACGCTGCTGGCACCGATCGTGCAGGTGTGTGATGCCATTTCCGGAGCCCGTCCCGGAGCCCGCCGCGAGATCGTGGAGGCTTATATCAAGCGACTGAACGACCTGGAGAACCTGGCTCTTTCCTATCCCGGTGTGGTGAAGACTTACGCCATTCAGGCGGGTCGTGAGCTGCGTGTCATTGTGGGAGCCGACAAAATCGACGACCAGGACACCGAAAAGCTGTCGGATGAGATCGCTCGCAAGATTCAGACCGAGATGACCTATCCCGGACAGGTGAAGATCACCGTGATCCGCGAGACCCGTGCCGTCAGCTATGCAAAGTAAACGGTGCGTAGGGAATTTAATACCCGTCAAAAAAAGGAGCTGTCAGGCTCCTTTTTTGAATAGGTATCGGTATGTTATTCCTTTTTCTGTTTGGTTTTACGTTTGTTTTTTTCCACCAGCAGCTCTTCGTTGCTGCCGATCACTGTCTTCAACTCCGTTTGAAGGCGCTTGATCTCCATCGCCTGGTTGTGGATGGTGGTGAGCAGTGCATTTAGCTCTTCGTTGTCGACCGTATCGGGATACTGTGCCTTGACGCGGGCAATGAAGTCGCTCAACACGTTCATATAGTTGTTAAAAGCATCATAGGGTGACATATAGGGGCTGAACTGGCTTTGTCCGCTGCCAAAATGCTTGGTCGACATGTAATAGAAGTGATCACTCGACTGCAGATAGATCCAGTCCTGTTTGAGCCGGCGGTCTGTGCACAGGCGTACTCTTTCTCCTACCTCGTAGAGCGATTTGAGGGCGCTCTTCTGCAGCTTATTTCCCAGCCAGGCGCTCACATCGCGTTCCTCATCCGACCAGGAGATGGTGTCGGGTACAACCATGGAGCCGATTGCATCCAGGTTATTCAATGCTTCGTTGGGTGTGGTGAACCCGATGCCCTTCTCCAGTGCAAAGCGGGGAAGGGCTTTGAAGAACTCGAAGATGCCGGTATGGGCCGGCTGCAGGTTTCCCAGCGTTTCATAGTTCATGAACAGGTTGATCACCTGTTCCTCCGGTGGGGTAGCCACGATCCAGGAAATGAATTTCTCGGCTGTCAGCGGATATTCATGCCAGCTGTAATTGGAGAACCGGTAAGTGATGTCGTCACTGAAGCGGCTGTTTTTGAGCAACAGCTTCATCTCCGGGCGAGTGGCAGCCTGATAGACATAGTTGGGACTCTTCCACCCCAACACATGCTTGGCCCCTTCGGTGATCATTTTGGTATATCCCATGTCGCAGACCATCTCCGCGATCTTGTCGGAATAGATCAGTTCTGTGTTGCGCACAACCGTGGGTTTCAGGCCAAAGAGCATCTCGATGCGGTCGGCATGCTGCTTTACCTGGTTGCGAAACTCTTCGGGATCGAAGAGGCTGGCCAGGGAATGAGCATAGGTCTCGGTGAGAAACTCCACATGACCGGTTTTTGCCAGTTCGCGGAACCCGTCAATTACTTCGGGTGCAAAGATCTCCAATTGTTCCAGGGCGACACCGGAGATAGAAAACGCCACCTTAAACTTTCCCTTATGCTGATTCACCATGTCGAGCAACATCCGGTTCGCCGGCACATAAGAGCGGGACGCGATCTGCTGGAGGATATCCTCATTGGCATAGTCATCGAAATAGTAATGATCTCTGCCGATATTGAAAAAGCGGTATCTCTTTAACCGGAAGGGCTGGTGGATCTGGAAATAAAAGCAAATATTCTTCATCTTGTTGATTTGATTTTGATTTTCTACATAAGGCTGTCATAGATCCGACGGATCTTCCTGCCGGCATCTTCCCATTTGATGTTGTCCACTTCGATCTTTCCCTCTCTCTTCAGATGTTCTGCCATGGCGGGATAAGTGCAGATGGAGTAGATGGCGTCGGCCATCGCATCCACATCCCAGTAATCGGTCTTGATCACATTGTACAGGATCTCCGAGCAGCCGGACTGGTATGAGATGATGCTGGGCACGCCGCATTGCATTGCCTCGAGCGGTGAGATGCCAAACGGCTCTGACACCGACGGCATCACATAGACATCGCTCGACTTGAGCATCTCATACACCTGCTTGCCACGGAGAAAACCGGTGAAATGAAACTTGTGGGCAATCCCCCTGTCGGCTACCAGACGGATCATCTGATCCATCATGTCGCCACTGCCGGCCATCACAAAGCGGATATGATCGGTCTTGCGGATCACCTGTGTGGCAGCATCGACAAAAAATTCGGGGCCCTTTTGCATGGTGATTCTTCCCAGAAAGGTGACCACCTTCTCCGACACACCGGACATGCGCTCAATGGCTTCGATCTCCGGACTGAGGGGATCTACGGCATTGTGCACGGTGGTTACCTTCCAGTAGGGCTGGTGGTAGTTTTCAATGACGGTTTTACGGGTGAGGTTACTGACGCAGATGATATGGTCGCAATTGTCCATCCCGTCCTTTTCGATGCCGTAGACGATCGGGTTGGGTTTGCCGCGGCTTCGGTCAAATTCGGTAGCATGTACATGGATCACCAGCGGTTTGCCCGTCACACTCTTCGCGTGCAGGCCGGCGGGGTAGGTGAGCCAGTCGTGTGCATGAATGACATCGAATGAGTAGGTGCGGGCGATCACCCCGGCTACGATGGAGTAGTTATTGGTCTCTTCCAGAATGTTGTGCGGATATCTTCCGGAGAATTCCACGCATCCCAGATCATTGGTGTGCATGTAACTGAAATCGGCATAGATGTGGTCCCGTAGGCGATAGTACTCCTTCGGATCCATGAATTTCTCCAGACGGGCCTGGGCCGTTTCCCGGCTGATATCGCGCCAGACGATGGGCGTATTGTTGGCTCCGATGATTTTCAGAAAACTCTGGTCTTCATCCCCCCAGGGTTTGGGGATCACAAAAGTGATCTCCATATCTTCCTGTTGTGCCATTCCCTTAGTCAGTCCGTAGCTGGCTGTTCCGAGGCCCCCCAAAATATGCGGCGGAAACTCCCAGCCAAACATTAATGCCTTCATCTGTTTAGTTTTAGATAATTCATGAGGCCGTTCCCGGTCTCTCCTGTTCATTGTCCCATTGGTACCTGTTGATGAGTCGCTGTGCTCTGAGGAGCTCTCCTACACTCATTGCAAACGAATATCCTCCGTGGGCAATGAACGGCGGGTTGGAATCATAAAATTCCGAGATAGTGCCGATGCAGTCATTCTGCATCTCTCCTTCCATATCCACCATGATACGGTCGGCAAGCGACAACCCACTCGTATGGAACAGGTTCAGGTATGCTTCAATATAGTGGCCCAGTAGCCAGGGAAACGCCATCCCGTTGAAATAGGCGGTCTTTTTCTCCTTTTCCGACCCGGTATAGTGCGGATGGAACGAGGCGCTTTTGGGGGTGAGTGAGCGGATGCCGCAAGGGGTCAGGAGCTCTTTGGTGACAAAGTCGATCACCGATTTCTTCTGGCTCCTTTCCAGGGGCGAATAGGGGAGAGAAACGGCAAACAGCATATTGGGCCGGACTTCGGGGTCTTTGTAATTTCCGTCGATGTAATCATAGAGATAACCGGCGTCGTTGAGGAATAACTGCCTGAAAGAGTTCCCGGTCAGCCGGGCTTTTTCTCCCAGATCGGAAGCCTCCTTCTCCCTGCCGGCATCGCGCGCTACCTCTTCGGTAAATTTCAGCGCATTGTACCACAAGGCGTTGAACTCTACCAGGTATCCTGAGCGGGGGATCATTGGGTGTCCGTCTTGCTGTGCATTCATCCAGCTGACTGCTATTTCGCGCCCATAGGTGGTGAGCAGTCCTTCCTCCTCATGAAACGCCAGGTTGGGATGTTTGCCCGCTGTAATATAGGCGATGATGTCAAAGAGAAAATCGGAATAGATCTCCGTGAAACGTTCTTTTCGCTCGTTACGGTATTGCTGGAGGGCCCAGATCACCCATAGTAGTACATCAGGGTCATCCACCTGCTTGAGATAGCTCTTGGAGGGTTTGTCAGCCATGAAATCCCGTAAATGGGGAATGGCTGTGTCCATAATCTTTTCGAAGTCATCCGGTCTGTCCACTGCGAGCGTACAGCCGGGAAGAGCAATGAACTGATCGCGTGCCCGCACTTTGAACCAGGGGTATCCTGCCAGCAGATAATATTCGTTTTTGTTGGGGATATAATAAAACTGGTGACTCGAGTTTTTCAGGCAGTTGTAGAAGCTGGAGCGCGGGGTACGCTTATGGATCTCGTAATCAAACTCTTGTTTCAGGCTGGCAGTCTCGACCATCATATCTCCGGCGGAGAAGATAATCCCCTCATTTTTCTCGATCGACATCTCGAAATAGCCGGGTACGTAGAGATCCTCCTGGTAGGTATCCCCGTTCAACAGATCCTGCAGATATTCAATGTCGCGATACCAGTCGGGATGATACACAAATTCCGGCTTCTTGCTGAACTGCATGAACAGCTCCGGGTAACCGAAGTACATACAGGTGCTGATGCCGTTTTCCACCTCCCGGTAGGAGCGGTCTACCTGGTCATTTTCCATCGTGAGCTGTGAGATCCTGCGAAAAGCGAGGAACGGCCGGAAGCGGATCGTAGTGGGAGAGTGGGCATCCAGCAGGGTGTAGCGGATCATCAGCCGGTTTTCCTTAGAGGAAAACATGATCTCCTTGGAGAGGATCACGCCGCCGATCCGGTAGATGGTTTTGGGCACGCTGTCACAATTGAACTCGCGGATATATTTATGTCCTTTGGGACTGTAGTTGTCACCGGCATAGCGGTGGATGCCCAGGTTGAACTCTGCTCCGTGCTGGATGACCGTCTCATCGAACGAGGAGAGGATGAGGTGGTTCTCATCATCCATGTAGGGCACCGGCATCACCAATAGACCCTGATACTTGGTGGTGTTGCAACCGGAAATCGAAGTGTTCTGGTATGCTCCTCTTCTGTTGGTCCTTAATACATTCCGATAAAGGGAATATTCAAGGTTAATCATCAGGTCTTTGTCGAATTTAAGATAACTCATCGCGAATAACAATTTATGGTCAGGTACCTTCCGTTGAATTCCTGCGAAAGATAATAAAATAGTCACGATCATACAAGGGAAAAAATGAATTAAATGATTCGTCCCCGTTTTTTTACCCGTGCGTAAATTGTTTGTACATTTGTATCAGATCACCAAGAACTTTTTTTGTGAATGATGACGGAACAGGAGTCCCACCGGAATGCATGTGAAAAAAAACGGATGTGGCTGGCATCAATCCCGGCACTTCTGTTTGTTTCATTTCTCTGGCTGATCTTTATTGTCGGGCACACGGTGTTTCAGGAGCTGAATCTCACGCGACTGGGGATCGTTCCCGGTGAAGCCGCCGGCCTCCGTGGCATCCTTTTCTCCCCGCTGCTCCATTCCTCCTTTTCCCATCTCGGCTCCAACACGCTGCCGTTGTTCATCCTGATCTGGTTTCTCTTCTATTTTTACCGTCAGATTGCCCTGCAGGTTTTTGCGGTTCTCTGGCTCGTCAGCGGAACGGTTACGTGGCTTATCGGTCGGGAGGCCCTGCATGTAGGGGCCAGCGGCCTGGTGTTCGCGATGCTGTTTTTCCTTTTCTTCAGCGGGATCATCCGGAAATATATCCCGTTGGTGGCGGTATCGCTTATCGTAGCGTTCCTCTACGGGGGAACTATCTGGAGCATCTTCCCCGTCACGGAGCTGGTCGATGCCTCCATCTCGTGGGAGGGGCACCTTTCCGGAGCGGTTAGCGGGTTGATGGTTGCTTTCATTTTTATGAATCAGGGTCCGCAGCAACCCCCGCCTGCATGGGAGGAGGATAATCCGGCGGATGAGGAGGAGGATACCTCCGGTTCTGCTCACGTATGACGGATCAATAATGTGTGTATTTTCCCGGATTCTTTCCGGAATATATTAAAATATCTGCAATCTGTATTCCATAGTTTTCGGGTATTTTTTTTGCCCTTAATTTGATGGTGTGATTTCCTTCGGAAAGGTCATAATTCCATGTCACATCGTGCTTGCGAATCAGGGAAGAGGTGGGCATTTTGATGGTTTCCGTGAAATGGTTATCGATATAAATATCCGCTTCTAACACCTCATCGGTTTGATTGTATGGTGCCTGGGCATATCCGGTAATGACAAAGCCCGAGCCGTTGATATCCACTGAGATTTCATTTGCCCGATCGGTTAACCGGGTATTTATATTTTTTCTTTGGGTAGGATAAATCCCTTCAAAACCTATCTCCAGAGGAACTGGTTGCGGTGCCTGGTATCGAATCATAAATGAATCATTTTTTTCCGTGCCACCGTTTTGTTTGATCATGGTCACCGCGTGTCGATACCCAATACCATAGACTTTATTCAGCGACATTTCCGTATATTGAAAATTCATATTCTCCACTTTGTCAAGACCCTGCTTCCAAAAAGTCGGGATATGGCTATATCCTTTCATTGTCCCCAAGATACCTGCAGCATTAGCCGGGTTACAATCCGCATCGTAACCGCATCGGGTGCTGATATCTATGGTCGCTCCGTAATCGCCTTTTCCGTAAAGCAATCCGATCACAATGTATGCTGCATTGATTTTAGCGTCAATATTGAAAGCCTTAAAAACGCCATCAGGGCATCCTTTATCATGTGTCCATTTTTTCTGGGCTTCAAACCATGTAGATTTCCAGTCGTCCGGATAGATCTTGTGCCATTTGATGATATCCGAAATACATTGATAAAAATCGCTTTGTGACGGAATGGTTTTCAGTGCTTCTTTCACAATCAATTCAATATCGTCATATACGAAAGCCAGTGAATACATTGCGGCGACAAAAATGCCGCCATACAGTCCATCTCCGTAATTCATGATGTGACCGATCCGTTCACAGATGGCTGCGGCGGAATTCACCATTCCCGGAGACATCAGACCTGCAAAATCAGCTTCAATTTGAAAATCGATGTCATCGGCGTGGGGGTTATTTTTCCAATAACCGGAAGCAGGGGGCATCATGCCGTTCAATATATTGTAACGTGCGGCCTGATTGGCGTGCCACAGGGGATATGCAGCATGTGCGAAAGCCAGCGCATGCAAAGAATCGGGCGCGTCAATCCCGTGTTTTTCGAAGACATCCACAAAAGTCAGATCCATATAGATATCGTCATATAAACCCGGCTCGTTTTCATAATACCACAACATTCGGGTATCATCCCATAGGATAGGGACATGATCATCAACCATTGTTCCGTTCCATCGAAACTCTATGGGACCGCCATAGGTGCATCCGATCACCTGTCCGGCCCAACCGCCTTTTATCTTGTCCAACAGCGTACTTTTGGATATGGTCACTACATTCTTTCCCGAATTGCCTGCGTTGCAGAATAATGTGACGGAGCAAAACAGGCACATGATGGCTTTTTTTAAGTTGTTCTTCATAACCTTTTTTTATTTTATTCATTGAATCGCTTTCGTGATTGATAGGTATTCCGTTGCAAATGTATCAACAATCGCTACCAGGATAAACGTTTTCGTCTGAAATAATGGTTAAATAACGTTATTTGCCGGCTTGATTTCAGCTCGTTTCGTTATTTCTGTTAGCTTTGCTTAAAAAACAGGAGTATGCTGCACAAGTCAAACATTGTCGATATTGCCGAAAAGTCGGGGTTTTCCATCACGACCGTCTCTAGGGTTTTGAACGGAAAAGCGGACAAATTCAGGATAAGCAAAGAGACTCAGCAGAAAGTAAAAGCGATGGCAGAGGAGTTGAATTATGTGCCGAATGAATTTGCCAGGAATCTGCGTACCGGGAGAAGTAAAACGATTGCGCTGATTGTCCCTTCTTTAAAAAATCCGTTCTTTGCAGAGATCGCCAGTGTGGTGAATACGGAAGTGAGAAAGTACAATTATATCACCCTTATTGGTGATAGCGACGACAATATAGAAGATGAAAAAGCAGAAGTATTGCATTTGTCGTCGAGAAATCTGGACGGGATGATCATTGTGCCCTGTGGGGATGAATGGGAGCATTTGGTGAAACTACAGGAAAAAGGATTGCCGTTGATCTGTATCGACCGGTATTTTGAAGGGCTGGATCTCTCTTTTGTCTCTTCCGATAACTATGAAGGCGCTTATTCGGCATCCAAATATCTGATTGAACACGGGCATACTTCCATTGCCTGTATCCAGGGCGTGAGGCATTCTACTCCGAATAAACAACGGGTAAAGGGTTTTGTGGATGCAATGGTGGGTTCCGGAATCACTTCCTATACGGTAACAGGCGATGCGTTTAGTGAACAGAACGGCTATCTGGAGACGAAATTGTTGCTCCAGCAAAAAATCAGACCTACCGCCATTTTTGCATTCAGTAATACGATTGCCATGGGATGTATCAAAGCACTGAAAGAGGAAAGGATCAGAATACCGGAAGATATATCCTTGATGGCTTTTGACGAAAATCCTTACCTCAATTATTTGGAACCTCCGCTCACCTGTATATCCCAACCGGTGGAAGATATCTGTAAGATAGCGGTAAAAATTCTGTTTTCCAATATTCTTGAACGGGATACGTCGCCGAAATATGTGCAATTAAAAACCCAATTAAAGGTGAAAGCGTCGGTGAAAAATTTAGACCATGTGGTGTGATGGACTCATTTTTTTATGTACTTTTGAACCATTTAAGAATAACGCTTTATGTCAACTAAGATCAGAGCTGCCGTGGTGGGCTACGGCAATATCGGGAGATATGTAGTGGAAGCGCTGGAGGCGGCTTCCGATTTTGAAATTATCGGCGTGGTACGCCGTGATGCCACCAACATTCCGTCAGAATTGAAACCGTATCAAGTGGTGACCGATATTACCCGGTTGGAAAAGGTGGATGTCGCGCTGCTCTGCACTCCCACGCGACGGGTGGAGGAGTATGCCAAGGCCTGCCTGGAGCAGGGAATCAATACGGTAGACAGCTTTGATATCCACAGTCAGATCCTGCAGCTGCGCAAGTCGCTCAATGAAACGGCCAGGCAGCACAACGTCGTCTCCGTCGTCGCTGCCGGATGGGACCCGGGGAGCGACTCAGTAATCCGCACACTTTTGGAGGCTCTGGCCCCGAAAGGAATCACCTACACCAACTTCGGACCGGGCATGAGCATGGGCCATTCGGTGGCCGTGAAGGCGGTAGAAGGGGTGAAGGCCGCACTCTCCATGACCATTCCCACCGGGACAGGAGTACACAGACGGATGGTATATGTGGAACTGCAGGAGGGGGCCGATTTCACGGCGGTTGCGGAAGCAGTCAAACGGGACGACTATTTTGCCCATGATGAGACCCATGTCTTTCAGGTGGAGGATGTGGAAGCCCTCAAGGATATGGGACACGGGGTGCTGATGGAACGCAAGGGGGTGTCGGGAAAGACACAGAACCAGTTGTTCCGGTTCGACATGCGCATCAACAACCCAGCCCTCACGGCACAGGTGCTCGTGGCGGTCGCCCGTGCTTCGATGAAACAACAACCGGGCGCCTATACCATGGTCGAGATACCGGTGCTGGATTTGCTGCCAGGTAATAAAGAGGAATGGATCAGGAAACTGGTCTGATTTTTATTATCTTTGTCAAAAATATTGATCACTGATGGACATGTTTTTATCTGTTACATGGGATGTGGACCCCACGCTGTTCAACATTTTTGGACGGGAGATCCGCTGGTATGGCCTCCTGTGGGTCATCGGACTGATCGTGGCAGTGTCGATGGTTCAGCGCATCTTCAAGCATGAGGATCTGCCGGAGAAATGGTTCGATTCCCTATTTGTCTACATGATGGTGGGGATCATCGCCGGCGCCCGTCTCGGTCATTGCCTCTTCTATGAACCGTCATACTACCTGGCTAACCCTGTTGAGATCCTCAAGGTGTGGAAAGGCGGTCTGGCCAGCCACGGCGGCGTAATCGGCATCATCATTGCCGTATGGCTCTACTCGCAAAAGGTGTCAAAGCAGAGCATGCTCTGGACCTTCGACCGGGTGATGGTGCCCACCGGCTTCACGGCGGCCATGATTCGTCTGGGTAACCTGATGAACCATGAGATCTACGGAGGAGCGACCGACAAGCCGTGGGGTTTTCGTTTCGTGGATAATCTCTATCAGTGGATGCAGGGTGCAGAGCCTGTCTTTACGGAGCCGTCACATCCCACACAAATCTATGAAGCGCTGGCTTATCTTGTCGTGTTTGGCATCACTGTCTGGCTCTACTGGGGAACCGATGCAAAAGACCGCAGGGGGCTGATCACCGGGGTGGGGATTCTGATCATCTTCCTCTTCCGCTTCTTTGTGGAATTTATCAAGAATGTTCAGGTGGATGCAGAGATCGTTTTGCGGGAGCGTACCGGCCTGATCCTGGGGCAGTGGCTCAGTCTGCCTTTCATCATCTGGGGAATCTGGCTCATTGTTGCCGCGCTGAAACGGCCGTCCCTCAAGGCCGATACTCCCCGTCAGTCGGAGATGGCGAAGCCCTACAAACCAAAAAACAAAAATAAATAAAGCGATCAGCGATCAGCAATCAGCTTTGAACTTAGGACATTGGATCCTGAAACATCGAAACATTGAACTCGATACGTATGTACAAACCGCTTGAAATAACAAAAGATATTTTTTATGTGGGTGTGAATGACCGCACCAAACAGCTGTTCGAAAACCTCTGGCCGCTGCCTTACGGTGTCTCCTACAACTCTTACCTCATTTCCGATCACAAAACGGCATTGATCGATACGGTGGATGAATGCTATTCCGATCTTTTTTTTCAGAAGATCGCAGCGGTGTTGGGCGACAAGCCCATCGACTATCTGATCGTCAACCATATGGAACCGGACCACTCCGGATCAATTGGGTTGCTGGTCACCCGATATCCCGACATACAGATCGTGGGAAACAGGCATACGGTGAAGATGCTGGAAGGGTTTTACGGAATCACGAAGCATGTGCTGAAGATGGAGGATCTGGACACGCTGCATCTCGGACAGAACACGTTGCAGTTTTATCTGACGCCGATGGTACACTGGCCGGAGACCATGATGACCTACGTGCCGGAGAAAAAAACGCTCTTCAGCGCAGATGCTTTCGGTACCTTTGGGACCCTCGACGGAGGTGTACTGGACAGTCAGCTTATCCCCGCAAGGTACCGAAGCGAGATGATCCGCTACTACTCCAACATTGTGGGAAAGTTCGGTTCGCCTGTGCAGACCGCCCTGAAGAAACTGTCGGCGGTGCCGATTGAGGCGATCTGTTCCACGCACGGTCCCGTATGGACGCAACAAGAGAACATTGCGGAAGTGGTTGGCCTGTATGACAGGCTGAGCCGTTATGAAGCGGAATGCGGACTGGTCATTGCCTATGGCAGCATGTATGGACATACCGAACAATTGGCGGAACGGATCGCTGCCGAAGCGGCAGAGAACGGCATCCGGAACATTGTACTGCACAATGTCTCCAAAAGCCACGCCTCGGATATCATCCGTGATGTGTTTACCTATCAGGGTCTGATCATCGGATCGCCTACCTACAACAACAAACTCTTTCCGGGGGTGGAGAGCCTGCTCTCTGCCCTGCAGAACAGATTGCTGAAAAACCGTTTCTTCGGTTATTTCGGCAGCTTCACCTGGGCAGATGCCTCCGCCAAACAGCTGGCCGCCTTTGTGGAAGGATCGGAATTGGAGCTGGTTGCCGAGCCGGTCATCATGAAACAGGCGATGCTGGATGAGGTGGAAGACAAAGCAAGAGCACTCGGCCGGATCATGGCCTGCAAGTTGTTATCGGGTGCAGCCGGATCACCCGGAAAGAAAACCGATTGACATTTAATAAATTATAGGAATATGAGATTGATTATTCAACCCGATGCCGGTCAGATGGCACAATGGACAGCCAATTATATCGCTGCAAAGATCAACAAGGCGGCTCCTACCGCTGAGAACCCTTTCAAGTTGGGACTGCCTACCGGCTCATCCCCTTTACAAACGTATCAGGCGCTGATCAAACTGTATGAAACAGGTGCAGTATCATTCGAGCATGTGATCACCTTCAACATGGATGAATACATCGGACTGCCGGAGGATCATCCCCAGAGCTATCACACCTTCATGTGGAACAACCTTTTCCGGCATATCGACATCAAGAAGGAGAATGTGCATATCCTCAACGGGATGGCCAAAGACCCGGAAGCCGAATGCGCTGCCTATGAGAAAGCCATTGCCGATGCAGGTGGAATCGACCTGTTCCTGGGCGGAATCGGCCCTGACGGACATATTGCCTTTAACGAACCGGGCTCCTCACTCAGCTCTCGTACCCGGGTGAAGACCCTCACCACCGACACGGTGATTGCCAACTCCCGCTTCTTCGACAACGATGTGAACAAGGTGCCCAAAACCGCCCTCACAGTCGGGGTGGGTACCGTATTGGATGCAAAGGAGGTGCTGATCCTGGTGAACGGGCATCACAAGGCAAGGGCCCTCTTTCATGCCGTGGAAGGTGCCATTACCCAGATGTGGACCATCAGTGCCCTGCAGCTGCATCCCAAGGGGATCATCGTGTGCGACTATGATGCATGTGTCGAACTGAAAGTAGGTACCTATAAGTATTTTCTGGACATCGAGCACGACAACCTCAGTCCCGACTCCCTTTTGTAACGATTATCAAGGGTGCGGTCTTCGGATCGCACCTTTTTTTCACCGGTTTCCTCGTTACCCTTTAGGCCTGATGCCGCAGGCTGCTCCGGCAGGTTCATCCTCCGAACGAACCCATATGTCCGCAAATTCATCGGGGTGACGCTTGAACTTTACAAGAATATAGGAACAGGAAGGAATCACTTTGTATCCTTTTTCCCGTGCAAAACGCACCATCTCGTTAAACAGCCGGCCTGCAATTCCCTGCCCCTCCAGTTCGGGACGCACCCCGGTATGATAGGCATTGAGCAGATGATCCTTTATTTCAAAGTCGAGCTCGGCAATCTGTTGTCCTTCACGTTCAAGAAAGAAACTGCCCCGTTGCCTTTCGTCTATTCTGCATTGTATCTCCATTTTGCTATTTTTATTGACAGGTGATGCGGATAAAACGTTTTTGCCGGGCGAATTGTTGTCTCCATTGCAGGGTTGCCCGGGGGAGGTAAAAAGGTCATGTGTAAAAACCCCTCTCCCGGATGACAGAAACTTTCATAAATTTTGTATCTTTGGAGAAAATAATCTAAAAAAATAATCTGATAAATACGATCCAATGAAACGTCTATTCATCTCTGTCCTGTTTGGGGCCCTCTTTGCCATGGGCCTCTTTTCCGCCACGGTCGACACCGTGAGGGTGTTCAGCCCTTCCATGAAGAAGGAGATAAAGGTTGTGGTGATCAAGCCGCAACCCTATCATCAGGAAACAACGTATCCCGTTCTTTACCTGTTGCACGGCTACAGCGGCCGTTACGACGGGTGGATCAAAGGAACCCCTCATATCGCTGAGCTGGCAGACCGTTACAGCATGATGATCGTCTGTCCTGACGGCGGCTATGGAAGCTGGTACTGGGACAGTCCCGAAGATCCTTCTTTCCGTTATGAAACCTTTGTGGCGCACGAGTTGATAGCTTACATTGACAGTCACTACCAAACCATCGCATCCCGTCAGGGACGTGCCATTACCGGCCTAAGCATGGGAGGACATGGAGGGCTCTACCTCGCTTTCCGCCATCAGGAGGTGTTTGGTGCCGGCGGAAGCATCTGCGGGGGAGTGGATATCCGTCCTTTTCCCGATGACTGGGATATGGCAAAACGTCTAGGGGATCAACGGGATTATCCGGAAAGATGGGAAGATTACAGTGTGATGGGCCAGTTGCACCTTCTCCGACCCGGTGCCCTGAAGATCATCTTCGACTGTGGCACGGAGGATTTCTTTTATGAGGTGAACCGGCGCTTACACAGCGAGCTGCTTTACCGCAAGATCCCTCATGATTTTATCTCCCGTCCCGGAGCACATAACGGCCAATATTGGAGCAATGCGGTGAAGTATCAGGCCCTGTTTTTTCATGATTACTTTGAATCGGGAAAGAGCAACTGATGAAATACTGCATCCGATGATGAGACATTTTTGTACATTGATATTGATGCTGGCCGCACTGTCACTCCCGGCCCGCACGTTTACCCCTTTTCGGTTTGCCTTAGTCACCGATACCCATGCAGGAAGCCAGGAGAACAACGAAGATCTGGCTCGCACGGTGAAAGACATCAACTCCCAGCCGGAGATCGCTTTTGTGATTGTCTCCGGAGATGTGACTGAATTTGGTTCGTACGATGAACTGTGTACCGCAAAAGCGCTGCTCGATGAGTTGAAAGTACCCTATTATGCACTTCCCGGTAATCATGATTCGAACTGGTCGGAGAGTGGCACAAATGATTTTCTCCGGATTTTCGGGAATGAGACATTCGGATTTGCATATCAGGGGTATCAGTTTATCGGCCTGGCATCGGGACCCAATATGCGCATGGGACCGGGGCAGATCCCACGCGAGAATCTGACCTGGTTTCATGAGATGCTGGCTCACGCCGATACCGAAAAACCGATCATCTATGTCAATCATTACCCCATGGATGCCGGGTTGAACAACTGGTATGAGGTGATGGATGCCCTCCGGCCCTACAATGTACAATTGATGCTTTGCGGCCATGGCCACTGCAACCGCACCATGAATTTTGAGGGGGTGCCTGCAGCCATGTGCCGTTCTAATCTGAGGGCTAAAGAGGAATATGGCGGTTACACCTTAGTCTCTGTGGGTGCTGATTCTGTTACTTTGCAGGAGCGGAAGGCCTCCGGAGAGACACTGGCGCCCTGGTTCATCACGGCGACAACGGCGCGTACCGTGTGGGTGAATGACCCGCCCCGTCCCGACTATCGTGTCAATGACAATCATCCTTTTGTAACGGAGATATGGAGCCTGCAGGAGGATAGCGATATAGGCGGCGGCATGGCGCTCTTTAACAACACACTGGTCTATACCAATACTGCCGGGGAGATCAAAGCCGTGGATGCTGAAACGGGGACTGCCCGCTGGTCTGTACCCACTGGCGGGAAGATCTACTCCACGCCGGTGGTGTGTGAAGAGCGTGTATGGGTGGCTTCGTCCGACGCCTATCTCTACGGGGTGGATGTCGGGAGCGGAAAGAAACTCTTTACCCTGAAGAATGAGAAAGCAGTGGTTTCCTCTGCTGCCTGCTATGGCAATAAGGTGATGCTGGCCGGCGGCGACGGTTCGTGCCGTGCCTGGGATAACGCTGCGGGTACATTGGAATGGATCTTCAGCCAGGTGAAGAATTTTGTCGTTACCCGTCCGCTGGTAAAAAGCGGAGTGCTCTATTTCGGGAGTTGGGGCAATGAGTTCTATGCCTTGGATTGTGAGACCGGACTACCCCGCTGGATATGGAACAGCGGACACTCCAACAGAATGCTCTCGCCTGCACAAGTTGTGCCGGTGTCCGCGCACGGGCGGATCTACCTGGTTTCCCCCGACCGATATATGACGGTGCTGGACGAGAAGAGCGGTGAGGTGGTATGGCGTTACAATGATCCTGAACAGAGGGTGCGCGAATCAATCGGCCTTTCGCAGGATGGCAACACGGTCTATGCAAAGACCATGGAGGGTAGGATAGTGGCAGTCGATGCCACTTGTCCCGAAAGGCGCATCAAATGGATCTCGTCGGGGGAAGATATGGGTTATGAACTGACACCCACACCGGTAGTAGAACAGGAGGGCGTGGTATTTGCCCCGACCGATAAGGGGCTGATCTATGCCTATCGGGCTTCAGACGGCACTTTCCTCTGGAAATATCGTATCTCAAGCGGACTGATTACGATGATCCTGCCGGCAGAAAACGGGGAATTGTATGTCTCCGCAATGGATGGTCGGTTGGTAAAGTTGAAAACCGACTGAACAACGACTGTTTTACAGATAACCGCTGCGTTACACCCGGACGAGGTGCCCCGTTTTCGTATAGAAGACAAAGCCTTTCACCTGCTGAAATCCCATCTCCCGGATGAATCTGACATACTGTTGCACCTGACGGATATATTTCGGATCTTCCATGTCGCCGAACTTATAATCGGCTACGATCACTTCTTCGCTGCCGATCATCACCCTGTCGGGGCGGCGGAACCCCCATGCGGGATGCACTACCTGGGTCTCGTTCAATACGGTGTATTTTCCGCTGTACCATTCTGCTACAGTGGGGAGTGACAGCATGGTACGCAATGTCCCGATGGTATCCTCCCGATCCTGTTCTCGCAGTTCTCCTTCCGATATCTTTCTCTCCACCGCCTGCGGTAAATCGGCAAGAATCTCAACGTTGCTCACAATAGCGTGCATCAGGGTCCCGTAATCACGGCTGCCGTCACCGGAGAAGTAGCCGGTGGCATTGAGACGGAGCCGGAGACGGTCATCAATGGGGTGCGATTGCCATTTTCCTGTTTTGCAGATGGCCACTTTGTGCTCTTCCTTGTTGCTGAACGGCGCGGGATTGCCGTATTCAAAGGTACAATGGGTATCATGCTCCGTGAAATAATCATGCAACGTGATGAAATGCTTTTCCGGTTGTGGCGGGAGGGAGCCCGCAGTGATGCTGCGCCACAGCAGATCCGCCACATCCGTTACGGTCTCAGGTTTTGCAGGCTTTGGCGCGAAAGCGATCAGCCGGTGTTTGGCACGGGTGAAAGCCACATAGAGCAGGTTGAGGTTGTCGATGTAGGTAAACCGCCTCTCTTCCAGATAATCCTCCCTGAAGATGGTATCTGCCAGCCCCTTTTCATACTTGAGCGGTGTGACGCTCAGTGCATCGAAGGGGGGGGCTTTGGGCTTGCACCAGATGATCTGGTTGCGGCCTGATCCGTGATCGGTCTTCCAGTTCACAAAGGGCATGATCACCGCGCCGAAACCGAGTCCCTTTGACTTGTGAATGGTGATCAGCCGGATGGCATCCTGGTTGTCGGGGGAGAAGAGTGCCTTTTTGCACCCTTTCTCATCCCACCATTCGAGGAAGCTGTTGAGGTCGCCCGAGCGGTTGGTGCTGAACTTAAGGACGATATCGAGGAACGCTTGCACATACGCATTTTCCTTCTCATCAAGGGCATCACCCGAAAGAGAGAAGAACGATTCGATCATTTCATAAAACGGAAGCGTCGCTATCTCCCTGATACGGGATTGCAACTCCTCGGAAAAACCGCCGGCCGGTTCTTCCAGGGAGCTCTTGAGCGCCTCGTTGGGGGGTATGTGCCGGTGAAAGCGAAAATATTCATACAGGGCCATCATGCGGCGGGTGGGATCATTCGGAGATTGCAGATGGCGCATCAGCGCAATCACTGCTTTGACGCTCTGTGCGTTCCCGATCAGCAGTGCTTCGTTGGAGATGATGTCGTACCGGTAGGGTGAGTCACGGTGCAGCTCCGCATAGGCAAGCAGGGTGTTGGCCACCTCTGTCGCTTCACTGTTCTGCCTCACCACAATGGCGATATCCTTCAGAGAAAACCCCTGGTCTTGCAGGGCTTCGATCTCATGCGGTAGTTGCTCCAGCGCCTTCTCTTTCCAGGTCTGAAGTGCATCGTTCGTAAGAAAAGTGATCTTCACCTGCCCGTCGCTGTCGCTCTTGTGTGGGGGCAGCTCCTGATACACCTCTGCATAGGCGTCCCTGATCTGGCTGTTGTGTTGTTCATTGTTTTTTGCATCTTCATGGCCGGTTATCACGCTGTTGATTTCCTCCTGCAGGATAGCGGCAGCGCCTGTGAAGAAGGCATTGTTGAACCGGACGATAGGGGCATCGCTGCGCCAGTTCGTGTCGAGCACGTGCTTGCGGATATTGTTCCGCTGCAGATCCTCCTCTACCGTCTCTTCCAGCAGCCGCCAGTCGGAGTTGCGAAAGCGGTAGATGCTCTGTTTCACATCCCCCACAATCAGGTTGAAGTTGCCGGAGGCAAGGCTCTCCCGGATCAACGGCATGAAGTTCTCCCACTGCATGCGGGAGGTGTCCTGGAACTCATCGATCATGTAGTTGGTGAGCAGTGTTCCTGTTTTCTCAAAGATAAAGGGGGCATCTGCGCCTGCGATAATATGGTTCAGCAGTTCCGTCGTGTCGGAAAGGAAGAGGGTGTTGTTCTCCTGTTGCAGCACATGCAGCCGCTGTTTGATATCGCTGAGGATGCCGAGGGTATAAAAGTTCTGCAGGATGGATCTTGCGGTGTTGTAGGCGATCTTCTCGTTATACAGCCGGATCACTTCTTTGATGCAGTCATTCAGTCCGTTGTGATAGGCCTCCATGATTTTGGATACCGCCTCGGGTTTGCTGCTCTTCGCACTCCATCCTTCAGGATGATCGGGAAAGCCCAAAAATGTGTCGGTCAGGTCCGGCAGCTCTCCCTGTGCCATCTTTACCAGTTTATAAAACTGTGATCGGCTGCCTCCAATGAAGTCGGAGGGTTGTAAGTCTTGTGCTTGTATGATGGCGACCGCTTTTGCTCCTGCCTTTTTTACCTCGTTCTCATAGTTTCGGATGATCCGCAGAAGCATCTGTCGGTATTTCTCCAGGAAACGCTTGTCCTGGATCACCGCAAAATCTTCGGCTGACAATGACTTGTATGTCTCATTGAAGAGCTGGCCGGCCAGCTCCTGCACCTGACTTTCGATCTTCCAGTTTCTGCCTTCTTCAATGCTGTCCTGCATAAACCTCAGCAGCCAGTCGGCGAGAGAGCTGTTCTCCGGCTTGTCCAGTTCGGAGAGCATCAGGTCCACTGCTTCCATCATCATGGACGATTCGTCCACCTCAATGTTGTATCCTCCGGCCAGCCCTATCTCACGGGTGAACGCCCTCATGGTGCGCTGGAAGAAACGGTCGATGGTGCTGATGGTGAAGGCTGAGTAGTCGTGCAGGATGGTCTCGAGGATGCTTCTGGCCAGCGTGCGGGTGCGGTTCTCGCTCATGGAGAAGTCATCCATCAGTGCGTTCAGGTAGTCGGATGTCTGACCCGATGCCAGGCGATGCAGCTCTTCCACGATGCGTGATTTCATCTCATCGGTGGCCTTGTTGGTGAAGGTGACTGCCAAGATATGGCTGTGGTTGTTGGGGCGGGAAAAGAGCAGATGAAGGTACTCGCCGGTCAGCCGGTGTGTCTTGCCCGATCCGGCTGACGCTTTGATCACATGGAGCAGTTCCCGTTCAGATGATGCGTGCTTTGGCATATCCCTCATTTTTGAGAATATCCAATACCTTCCCGCGGTGATCGCCTTGCACAATGATCTCTCCCTGTTTGGCCGATCCGCCCACGCCGCATTTCGTCTTCAGCAACTTGCCCAGTTCCTGCAGGTCGTCATCACTCCCCCGGAAGCCGGTGATCAGCGTCACCGCCTTACCCTTGCGGTTACGCTTGTCGAGGCTGACGCGTAGCAGTTGCTTCTCCTTCGGCAGGGTGGCTTCCGTCTCCTCACTCTCATCCCGGTAGTGATAGTCGGGATTGGTAGAGTAGACAATGTCCAGTCGTTTTTTCCAGTCGTTCATCTTTCGCTAATTCTGAATTCTTTCCAGCGACTCGATTACATTCATGATATAATCCCCCATTCGTTCACACTCGGAGATGATATCCATATAGAAGACACCGTTCTGGTAGGAGTATCGCATCAGGTTGAGGTTCTCCACATTCTCCCGCTTCAGCAGGTTCCGCTTTTCGTTGATGCTGCTCTCGATATGCTTGCTGTTAACCAGATCTGTTTCCGTGATCTTCTGGTTTTTCAGCAACGTCTGCATATTGTCGTGTGCCTTATCCAGCTGTTCATACATGGAATTGATGTTTTCGAGGATGTTCTCCTCAAATTCAACACCCGCTTCCATCTTCCGTTTCAGGTGACGGGCGATATTACAGGCTGCGTCGGCAATGCTTTCGATTTCGGTCACTGCCCGCAGGATGGAGCGCACCCGCTCTTTGCTCTGGTTGCTCAGCTTCCCTTCTGCGACCTTGCTCAGATAGGAGCCGATCTCTATCTCCATCCGGTCACTGATATCCTCATATTTCTCGGTTCGGTTATATAGCTTGAGGAACTTCTTATCGTTGTTCTTCAGGTTGGTCATTTTCTTCACAAAGCCGAACATCTTTTTTACGCGGGCGGTATATACCTCTACCTCTTTCTCTGCCTGCAGGATGGATAGTTCATCGGTAGAGGCCATCCCGGTGGAGATATATTGCAGGATGAACTCCTCATCTTCTTCCTCTCCCTTCTTGGGTCTGATCAGGGTGAGACAGATCTTTTCATAGAGATTCACAAACCAGATCATCAGGGTGACGTTGCAGATATTGAACAGGGTATGGAAGAGCGACAGTCCGTATGAGGTAGCCGACTGGTAGGTGTGGTATCGGTCCTGCAGGATTGCCAGGTCGGGAGTGAGCTCCGACCGGGAGAGGGTGGAGATCTGTGCATATTCATCGGGTGAGAGGGAAGCAACGAAAGGGGTGATTGCTGAAGGATGTGCCGAAGCAAAGCTGGGTACAATGTTGTCGACCAGTTGCACGAAGTGTTGAAAGACAAACAGCATCCAGATGACTCCCAGCACGTTGAACATAAAGTGGGCGAAGGCGGTCCTCTTTGCCGACAGGTTGGCCGGTATGGCTGCCAGGTTGGCCGTGATGGTAGTGCCGATGTTTTCGCCCATGATCATGGCCGCTGCACTCGGGAAGTCGATCCACCCCTTTACCGCCATGATCAGCGTCAGGGCCACTGTGGCACTGGACGACTGTACAAGAATGGTCAGCATGGTACCCACCATCAGAAAGAGAAGGGTGGAGAGGAACCCCATCCCGGTGAAATTTTGTACGAACGACAATATCTCGGGGTTGTTCTGCAGGTCGGGCATGGCTTCCTTCAGGAAGTCGAGGCCCATAAATAGAAAGGCAAATCCAAAAATGAATTCGCCCAGCGATTTGTTTCTGCTCTTTGATGAGAAGATCAGCGGCAGCGCAATCCCCATCAGTGGTATGGAGAGGGCACTGATCGAGAACTTGCCGAAGCCGAAGAAGGAGATGACCCAGGCGGTTACCGTGGTTCCGATATTGGCGCCCATGATCACACCGATGGACTGGATCAGGCTCAACAGTCCCGCATTCACGAAACTGACCACCATGACGGTGGTTGCCGATGATGATTGGACAAGGGCCGTGATCAGTACACCGGTGAGCACTCCCATGATGCGGTTTTTTGTCATCGCCGACAAAATATTCCTGAGTTTGTTTCCTGCCAGTTTCTGCAGGCCTTCGCTCATGATCTTCATTCCGTAGAGGAAGAGTGCCAGTGAGCCTACAAGCTTTAAAAAATCGATCAAACCGTAGTCCATTTTCCAAATATTGCATATAAAAGTGTACAAACTTAAAAAAAATATACGAGAATGCAGTCAGCGGAAAATGAAAAACGATGATTCTATGTGCCATTTCTGTCGAAACTTAACAAAAATGTAACAATTTGGCCCGGAAGGCTATTCCTCTGTTCCTTGAGAGATTTTTGCCGCATGCTTGCTGTTTTTCCTATTTCCTTTACCCAAAATGGAATCTATCTGCAAAAAATGGTGTATATTAGTGACCCAATAAAAAGATATCTATGATAAGTGATACGCTAAAAGTCCATTGCCTGAATACGGACGAGGAGAAAGAGGTACCTATCGGTACACCGCTGAGTGAACTGATCGGTCTTTTCGGGGTGAAGATGCCTTATCTGATTGTCAACGCAAAAGTGAACAATAAGACCGAGTCGCTCGCCTACCGGGTCTACCGCCCCAAGACGATTGAGTTTTTCGATCTGAGAGACTCCTCCGCCATGCGCACCTATGTGCGGTCGCTTTGCTTCATCCTGGCCAAGGCGGTGGATGATGTATTGCCCAACGCGGAGATGTATATCGAGCATGCAGTGGCGAAGGGATACTATTTCCAGATCGAAGCCGATCTGCCGGTGGGCAAGCCGGAGCTGGATGCCATTCGTCACCGGATGCGGGAGATCGTGGAGGCGGATATCCCGTTCGTGCAGGTGGAGGAGAAGACATCGAAGGTGGTACAGCTGTTCCGCGAGCGGGGAATGGAGGATAAAGCGCTCCTGCTGGAGACCTCCGACCTGCTCTATGCACGCTATTCGAAGCTGGACAACTATATCGACTATTTCTACGGTTGCCTGACTCCCTCCACCGGATATATCACGGTGTTCGATATCCAGCCCCATAACGGCGGTTACCTGCTGCGGGTGCCCAACCGGGAGCATCCGGTGGAACTGGAGCCGGAGATACAGCAGGAGAAGCTGCTGAATGTGTACCGCGAGCATCTGAAGTTCCTGAAAATCAGTCGTCTTGGTAATGTGGGCGACCTGAACCGGGCAAAGCAGAAGGGCCACATGTCGGAGGTGATCCAGGTGGCAGAGGCATACCAGGCAAAGCAGATCGCCGATATTGCGGAGGAGATCACCCGCCGTTTTGAAGAAGGCGTGCGCGTGGTGCTGATCTCCGGCCCCTCATCTTCGGGGAAGACCACTTTCCGCAAACGACTGGAGGTACAGCTGCTGGTCAACATGCTCAAGCCGGTGGGGATTTCGCTCGACGATTATTTTATTGACCGCGACAAGACGCCGCTCGACGAATATGGAGAGAAAGATTATGAGTCGCTCTACGCCCTCGACTTGCAGCTATTTGAAGAGCATGTGCTCCGACTGATGCAGGGGGAAGAGGTGGAGCTGCCTGCCTACAATTTTGTCACGGGTAGCAGGGAGTATAAGAAGCACTTTCTGACGATGGCGGACAATAGCATCCTCATCGTGGAGGGGATTCACGGACTCAATCCGGAGCTGACGGCCCATATTCCGCGCGAAAAGACGTTCATGGTCTATGTCTCGGCACTCACCTCCATCTCGCTCGACGACCACAACTGGATCCCTGCTTCCGACAACCGGCTGTTGCGGCGCATCGTGCGCGATTACCGCTACCGTGGTTATTCGGCTGAGCAGACCATCTCCCGCTGGAGCAGCGTGCGCCGTGGAGAGGAGCGGTGGATCTTTCCCTATCAGGAGAATGCCGACGTGATGTTCAACTCGGCTATGATCTATGAGCTGGCTGCTATCCGCCGCCATGCCGAACAGATCCTGATGCAGGTGCCCCGCACCGCACCGGAGTACTCCGAAGCCTATCGCCTGCTCAAGTTCCTCAGCTATTTCAATTATATCACCGACCGGGAGCTGCCACCTACCTCGTTGTTGCGTGAGTTCCTCGGAGGCAGCAGCTTTCGTTATTAACGACGTTTTTTCCGCATATGTCCGATATGATTTGCGCTATCTCTACCCCTCCCGGCATGGGAGCCATCGCCGTGATCCGTCTCTCGGGGGAAGGGTCGGTCTCTCTTGTGGATGCGATCTTCCATGCCTCCTCGGGGAAGAAACTCGGTGAGGCGGCATCGCATACCGTTCACTTTGGACGGATCATTGATGGGGAGGAGCTGCTGGACGAGGTGCTGGTGACCCTCTTTCGTGCGCCCCGCTCTTTTACTGGGGAGGAGAGCGTGGAGATCTCCTGTCACGGGTCGGTTTATATCCAGCAGCGCCTGATGGAGCTGTTGATCAGCCGGGGAGCAAGGATGGCACGGGCGGGTGAGTTCACGCGGCGTGCCTTCCGTAACGGTCGGTTTGACCTTAGCCAGGCTGAGGCGGTAGCCGACTTGATCGCGTCCTCCTCGCGTGCCTCGCACCGGGTGGCAATGAACCAGATGCGTGGCGGCTTCGCCCGTAAGCTGGCGGAGTTGCGCGACCGGCTGTTACAGTTTGTCTCCCTGATCGAGCTGGAGCTGGACTTTGCAGAAGAGGATGTGGAGTTTGCCAACCGTGAACAGCTGGGTGAGCTCGCCGATGCCATTGAGCAGGAGATCAGCCGCCTGGCGGGCTCCTTTCGCCTGGGCAACGCCATCAAGAGCGGTATCCCGGTGGCGATCATCGGGGAGACCAATGCGGGTAAATCGACCCTCTTGAACCTGCTGCTCAACGAGGAGAAGGCCATCGTGAGCGATATCCATGGCACTACGCGCGATGTGATAGAGGATCTGGTCAGCATCGACGGGGTCACCTTCCGCTTTATCGATACGGCGGGTATCCGCCACACTACCGATACCATCGAGACGCTCGGCATCGAACGTACCTACCGCAAGATTGATCAGGCCGTCATCGTGCTCTGGGTCATTGACCTGACCACCCCGCGCGATCAGATCGAGACACTGGCGGCATCGCTGATTCCCCGGCTCGAGGGGAAGAAGGTGTTTCTGTTATTCAACAAGGCCGATCTGGTCACGGAAGCAGAGCGAACCGCAACAGGAGACCTGCTGCCTGAAGTGAAAGCCGACCGCCTCTTTATCTCGGCGAAGAAACGGCAGCATACGGAGCAGCTGCAGCAGCTGCTGGTTCGAGCTGCCGCCATCCCGGAGATCGGAGAAGAGGATGTGATCGTGACCAACCTGCGTCATCTGGAGGCGCTTAACCATGCCCA
>JAQVWR010000092.1:3610-6554 GCA_028709605.1 Proteiniphilum sp. | reverse complement strand
CTTTTCCGTTGCACCCGCTGTCGGAAGATGCCTTATTCCTTGGGCTCAGCCTCCGCGGGCTCCTTGAGCCACCGGTCAAACCAACGGAAGAACTCGCGCTGGAACAGCACGCCGTTCTGCGGCTTGCTGATCCAGTGGTTCTCATCGGGGAAGATGAGCATCCGCGACGGGATATTGCGCAACTGTGCAGCGTTGAATGCCATCATCCCCTGTGAGGCCAGGATGCGGTAGTCGAGTTCGCCATGGGTGATCATGATGGGCGTGTCCCACTTATCCACGAAACGGTGGGGCGAGTTCGCATAGGTACGCTGCGCCGTGACATTGCCCTTGTCCCAATAGGAGCCGCCCATATCCCAGTTGGCGAACCACATCTCCTCGGTCTCGAGGTACTGTGCCTCGAGGTTGAAGATGCCGGCGTGCGAGAGAAATGCCTTGAAGCGCCCCTCATGGTGTCCCGCGAGCCAGTAGACCGAGAAGCCGCCGTAGCTGGCGCCGGTGCATCCCAGACGATTCTCATCGACGAACGGTTCTTGTGCCACTGCATCGATGGCAGCGAGGTAATCCTTCATGTTCTGTCCGCCGTAATCGCCGCTGATCTGCTCCAGCCACTCTTGTCCGAAGCCGGGCAAGCCCCGCCGGTTGGGTGCCACCACGATATAGCCGTGAGCCGCCATCATCTGCAGGTTCCAGCGATAGGACCAGAACTGGCTTACCATGCTCTGCGGTCCCCCCTGGCAGTAGAGCAGTGCGGGGTACTGCTTTGCCGGGTCGAAATCGGGCGGGTAGACCACCCAGGTGAGCATCTGTTTGCCGTCGGTGGTTTTGATCCACCGCTCTTCCACCCTGCCCATGGTCAGGTTGTCCAGCAATCCGCTGTTTTCCTGCGACAGGTTGGTCGCCTCTCCTGTAGCGAGATCCACGGAGTAGATCTCCGTGGGCTGCGAGAGAGACTGGCGACCGGCGATCAGTGTGCCGTCGCCCGGTGCCACCGAGGTGTAGTCGTGCATTCCTTTGGTGAGGGACGTGATCTCCTTCGTGGTGATATCGGCGGCGTAGAGCTGTGTCGTACCTTCCACCGGCGACAACATGTAGAGAGTTTTGTTGTCGCTGTTCCATGCGAAAGCATCGGTGTTGTAGTCGAAGTTTTCGGTTACATAGGTTTTCTTACCGCTGACGAGTTCCATTACGAAGAGTCGGTTCTTGTCCGATTCGCAGCCGTCGCGCTCCATGCTCTGCCAGGCCAGGTAGCGGCCGTCGGGCGAGAACTGCGGGTTCACGTCGTACCCCATCATTCCCTCGGTCATGTTGCGGGTTTCACCGCTCTCCAAGTCATAGAAGAAGATGTCGGAGTTGGTCGACCGGGCATATTCCCTGCCGGTCTTCTTGCGGGAGGTGTAGGCAATAATCCTGCTGTCGGGGCTCCAGGCCAGCTGTTCGATGCCGCCAAAGGGCGCCATGGGAGCCTCGTAGGGCTCTCCTTCCATCAGGTCTTTGATATTGGCCAGTTTGTTACCGGCGAGGTCAGCCACGAAGGGATGTGGCACACTCTCCACCCAGCGATCCCAGTGCTTGTACATCAGGTCATCGACCACCCGTCCGCTTGCCTGCGGCAGGTCGTCGTACCGTTCACCGGGTTTCTTGCCACTCTGTACGTTCCGGATAAAAAGAACTTTTTTTCCGTCGGGCGAGATGATAAAGCCCTCGATGCCCTCCTTCTGGTCGGTGATCTGCGTCATCCCTTTCCCGTCGGGGTTGACGGTCCAGATCTGCGGGGTGCCGGTCTCGTCGCTCAGAAAGGCGATCTTACGGCCGTCCTCTATCCACTGCGCATTATACTCCTGCGTGTGGGTGATGGTGAGCTGCTTCTTCTCCGACCCGTCGCTGTTCATGATGAACAACTCTGAGTTGGTCTTGTTACGGGAAATACTGACATAGGTGACCTGATAGAGGATACGCGAGCGGTCGGGCGACACCGACACGCTGCCGATGCGGCCGAAACGGTACAGCACCTCGGCCGTCATGCGCCCCTGCGCGATGGAAGGGTCTGCCTTGCCGATGATCTCGTTCGGATCCTTGCCGGATCTGTTGCCTTCCGGCCCTTTTGACTCATTACAAGAGAGCATGATGCCGGTGATTGCGATTGCCATAAACACTGTTTTAAATTTCATAAGACATGGGGTTATGTTTAGAATTTTTGGCTCTTGGCCCTAGGTTGAAGAATCTCGAACCGGAAACCGGGATCCAAAGCCGATTGCTGATTTCTAACCGCTGACTGCTGAAAGCTAATCATCAATCATCCCGTCCTTCATATGAATGGTACGGTCGGTAATGGAAGCCAGCTGTTCATCGTGGGTGACGATCACGAAAGTCTGGTTCAGCCTGTCACGCAGGTCGAAGAAGAGCTGATGCAGCTCCGCCTTGTTGTCGCTGTCGAGGCTGCCCGACGGCTCATCGGCGAACACCACCAGCGGATCGTTGATCAGGGCACGGGCCACCGCCACGCGCTGCTTTTCCCCGCCCGATAGCTCCGCCGGCTTGTGCTGTTCCCGCGCTGCGAGACCCATCATCGCAAGCAGCTCCTTCGCCCTCGCCTCCGCCTCCAAATGCTTCACGTTACCGATCAGCGCGGGGATCATCACGTTCTCCAGTGCCGTGAACTCGGGCAGCAGCTGGTGAAACTGGAAGACGAAACCGATGTTCCGGTTGCGGAAATCGGAGAGCTTTTTCTCGCTGAAAGCGCTCAGGTCATGCCCGTCGATCAGGATGCGCCCATTGTCGGCCTTCTCCAGGGTGCCCATGATCATGAGCAGGGTGGTCTTTCCGGCGCCGCTGGGACCGACGATCGAGACGATCTCCCCCTGCTGCACTTCTAAGTCGATCCCCTTCAGCACCTGAAGCGACCCGAAACTTTTTGTGATCTTTTCCGCTTTTATCATCTGTTGTT
>JAQVWR010000092.1:0-3510 GCA_028709605.1 Proteiniphilum sp. | reverse complement strand
GTACCGTCGCAGTAAGGTTTCCTGGCGGACCGGCCACAGCGTCAGAGATAGGTGTTGCCTTTTGTGGGTATGATTTTGTTTTTGGGCACGGTGGCCACAAATTCTTTCAGGTAAAATGGCTCGAAATAGGCGGTGTCGACAAACCGCTTTTCTTCCCAGGCCTTCTCAGCCAGTGGGATCATTGCCGATGCCAGGGGATGGATATCCTCCGCAAAGAGTGCGTGAGGATGGGTGATCACCGGGCGGCACTTCTCCGCGCCGTTGCCGAAGAAGAGCACCTTATGCCGCGACAGCAGATCGAGATAACTCTCCTCATCGACGATATCGGCAGCCGTGGCACGGACAGTCGACAGGGAGGGAGTGAAGAAAGTGGCATAGACCTCCATGCGGCGGGCATCGATCATGGGACAGAGCAGGTCATCCTCCCCTGCCCGCTCCGCCACCATCGCCGCCATGATCAGCGGTGTGGGGATGGCAATCAGCGGGATACCCAACCCATAGCTAAGCCCTTTCGCCTCGGACACACCGATGCGCAGGCCCGTATAAGAGCCGGGACCGCTGCTCACCGCAATGGCATCGAGGGCCAACCCCTCATGCCGTACATGGGTCATGATCTCCTCAACAAACACCCCCAGCAGGGTGGCGTGCGACTGTCCCCTGAAGTCCTCCCGGGAGAGCAGCAACTCTCCGTCGCGTGAGAGGGCGCAGGAGCAGGCGGGCGTGGCCGTTTCAATAGAAAGGATGGTGCACATGCTTCAATATCAGTCTTTACAATCAATCTGTGACAACGGCCGCCAGAAACGACCGGGGTTTCAGTTAGATGCTTCAATGAAGGGGTAAAGATACAAAATTTTTGCGTCTCCGGTAAAAAAGAATCCATGCTCCGGACGGGGGTAAAAAAAACTGCATCACAAGGATGCAGTTTTTCAAAACGTATAGGAATAAATTAATACCTGTTGCTTCTTTCACGATTTCCGTATCCGCCGCGGTTGCTGCGGGGACGGTCACCTTCAACACGGGGACGAGCGACGGATACAGAGAGCGTACGCCCGTCGTATTCTGCATCGTTCAGTTCTTCAATGGCATGCTGTCCTTCTTCGTCGTTGGACATTTCAACAAAACCGTAACCTTTTGAGCGACGGCTCTCACGATCGGTAATAATCTTCGCTGAGGATACTTCACCATACTCCTCAAATAGTTCTTTTAAATCGGCGTCAGTAATCTGATAACTTAAGCCAGCTACAAAAATGTTCATGTAAAATAATTAAAAATAAAAATAAAAATAAATTTTGTGCAGAAGTCTTTCAATGAGAGAAGTTAGTAATGACTTGACATTGGTGCGAAGTAAATATTTAACGGCCCGCAAAAAAACCTTTTGCGCGACAAAGATAGATATAAAAAAGTTGTGACAAAATATTTCAGGGGAAAATCGCAAAAAAAAATGAAAAAAAAGAGGAATTGTACCCAATTCCCCTAATTTCCACCGGTTTTGGGAGGAAAAGTGGTAAGCGATAAGCGGTAAGCCGATCAATGTACACCGCTGCGCTTGAGCAGTGCCTCCACCGAGGGCTCCTGACCGCGGAAACGCTTGTAGAGCTCCATTGGCTCCTCGGTGTTTCCCCGCTCCAGAATGTTGCGGCGGAACGAGCCGGCGGTTGCCTTGTCGAAGATTCCGTTCTGTTTGAAGAGCGAGAAGGCATCGGCATCCATCACCTCGGCCCACTTATAGCTGTAGTAGCCGGCGGCGTATCCTCCCGAGAAGATATGGCCGAAGGAGGTCGACATGCAGGCTTCGGGTACGACCGGCAGAAGCTGCACACGTGCCATCGCCTGCTGCTCGAAGCTGCGTACATCCCCGCTGAAAGGCTCCGCGAGCGAGTGCCAAGCCATGTCGAGATAACCAAAGGAGAGCTGCCGCAGCGTAGCATAGCCCGCGTTGTAGTTGGCGGCGTCGATGATCTTCTGCAACAGGGAGTCGGGCATCTTCTCGCCGGTCTCATAGTGAAAGGCGAACCGGTCGAGGTACTCCTTCTCGGTGAGCCAGTTCTCCATGATCTGGGAAGGCAGCTCTACAAAGTCGCGGTAGACGCTGGTGCCGGAGAGGCTCTCGTAGGTGCAGCGTGTCAGCATGCCATGCAGGGCGTGGCCGAACTCGTGGAGGAAGGTCTCCGTCTCATCGAAAGTGAGCAACGCCGGTTTGGTGCCGGCAGGACGGGTGAAGTTCATCACGATGGTGACATGGGGACGGCTGTCGGCGCCATCCTTCATGTACTGCCCCTTGAAGGAGGACATCCAGGCGCCGGCTTGCTTACCGTCGCGCGGGTAGAAATCGGTATAGAGTACCGCGAGGAAGCGGCCCTGTTCGTCAAGCACGTCGAACGCCTCCACCTCGGGATGATAGACCTGGATGGAGGGGTTCTTCACGAACTGCAGTCCATAGAGGTCGGTAGCCAATCCGAAGACCCCTTTCTTCACGTTCTCCAGTTCGAAGTAGGGACGGGTCATCTCGTCGTTCACCCCAAAGCGGCTGTCCTTCAGCTTATCGGCATAGAAGCTCCAGTCCCAGGGTTGTATTTCGACGGGTTGTCCCTCCCTCTCGGCGGCGAAGGCAGCCACCGCCTCTACCTCTTTGCGGGCAACGGGTGTGAATGCTTCCGCCAGATGGTCGAGCAGGCCGAAGACCCCGGCGGCATTTTTGGCCATGCGGTTCTTCAGCACATAGTCGGAGTAGCTCTTGTATCCCAGCAGGTTGGCGATCTCCAAGCGCAGGCAGACGATCTTCCGGACATTCTCCTGGTTATCGTAGTCGCCGCCCTTCACGCTCTTGGTGCTGTAAGCCAGGTAGAGCTTCTCACGCAGGTCGCGCCGTGTGGAGTGTTTCATAAAGCCGATGTAGCTCGGTGCGGAGAGGTCGAACAGCCATCCCTCCTTTCCCTTGGCTTTTGCCTTGGCAGCGGCGGCATCGGTGAGGCTCCCGGGCAGTCCCGCCAGGTCAGCTTCGTCGGTGAGCAGCATCTCGTAAGCGTTGGTCTCGCGCAGGTTGTTCTGTCCGAAGTCGAGCGTCGCCTTGCTCAGCTCCATCGAGAGCTTGCGGTACTGTTCTTTTCCTTCGGCCGAAAGTGTGGCGCCGCTGTTCTCAAAGTCTTCGTAGTACTTCTCCGTAAGACGGATCTGCTCGAGAGTGAGGCCCGAGGTGTGGCGCTTGCCATAGACCGCCTTCACCCTCTTAAAGAGTGCTTCATTCAGGTTGATGTTGTTGGAGTGTTCCGACAGCTTCGGGCTGAGTCGCTGCGAGATCGCCATCATCTCGTCGTTGCTTTCGGAGCTCAGCAGGTTGAAAAAGACGCTACTCACACGGTTCAGCATCTCTCCGGAGTACTCCATTGCCTCGATGGTGTTGGCAAACGTGGCTGCATCAGGATTGGAAGCAATCCGATCGATCTCCGCCTGATGCTCCGCGATAGCTTTCTCAAAGGCAGGTTCATAATGTTCGATCTTGATCTCGTTGAA
>JAQVWR010000091.1 GCA_028709605.1 Proteiniphilum sp. | reverse complement strand
CTTCGTTCGATTACCACATGCACGACTACCGTCCCTCGAAGCTGGTGAAACTTGATATCCTTCTCAACGGCGAGCCGGTGGATGCACTCTCCACGCTGACGCATTTCGACAATGCACAGAGCTTCGGCAGACGCATGTGCGAGAAGCTGAAGGAACTGATTCCACGCCAGCAGTTCGATATTGCCATCCAGGCGGCCATCGGCGCCAAGATCATTGCCCGTGAGACGGTGAAGGCGGTACGCAAGGATGTGACGGCCAAGTGTTACGGCGGTGACATCTCCCGAAAACGCAAGCTGCTCGAGAAACAAAAAGAGGGCAAGAAGCGGATGAAGCAGGTGGGCAATGTGGAGGTGCCACAGAAAGCATTCCTGGCTGTACTGAAGCTGGATTGAAAAAGCTGTCAGCTATCAGGAATCAGCTTTGGAAGTGGAAGATTTACATTGTCAGCGGTATGCTAGGAAATGATCAGCATAAAACATATAATTGACAAAAAAAATTGAAACGATGAAGGCCAAATTTTTTCTTTTGACATTGTTTGTAATGGGGAGCATCTCCTTTGCCAATGCACAGTATGTAAATGAGAAACCGATCAGCGAACTGGATGCCGACTATATTCGCATCTGGTCCGACTCGGGACCGTTGCTGAGTTCGAAGATCACGGTGCGGGTCGACTGGGGCCAGGGTGGCCGCACCCCGCAGATCACCGACAATCGCCGTCGTGTCATCTCCTTCAACGGGATGATTGCCGTACTGAACATGCTCAGCAAAGAGGGGTTCGAGCTGATTGAGATTGTGCGTGACTCGAAAGACGAGACGGAGATATTCTATCTGAAAAGAAAAGAGGGATTTATTCCAGGCAATGCCATGGACTATGATTCCGAGACGCACAGCCGGTAAACCAACACCGGCCAAAAGCAAAAGGCACGCCAATCACTTGGAATGCCTTTCTATCAAAATAATAAAGTAGAGAGAATCTGCACATATGGTGCAGATTTTTTTTATTCGTCCATTAAAATGGTCAGATCATCAATGCTGAAGTAGGAGGGAGTATTCATTCCCCAGTCGCCATTGTCGGTAGAGGTGAGATTAAAATGAAGGCTTTTCAGTTCTCCGAGATCCGAAAGTTCCACCCACTTCCATGTATTCAGTATCTCTTTTTTTCCGTTCCTGAAATCGGCCAGATACACAGAAACAGGCTGACTTTCATTCCCTGAAACATCTTCGCCGTAAATATCCAGTTTGAACCAATCGCCATCGCTGAATTTTTTTGCAAACTGATCTCCGTTTTTCATCGACAGATATGCATAGGTGCTGTTTGTGATGAACATCCCCTTTACCCGGTAAGTTTTGCCATCTTTGAATGAGACCACCGCCGGATTGGATTCTGTATTATTTGCAGTGAGATACACTTTTCCCGAATAGGCTTTGCCGGTGATTGCGCTGTTATTTGTATAGCTTGCAGTGGTGATATCACTTTTGTTGGTATACATAAATCCACCCCATGCAAAATCGGAGAAATAATTGTCGAACTGAAAGATATTGTCGCTGCCGCTGAATTGATTTTTCCAGATTGATCCCCAGTCGCCCGTAATTTCGGTTCCCGATTTGTCACCGGTCCATTCGGTTTCGGGCTGGGTAAGCTTGCTCTCCAGGTCCATCACCTTCGTGATGGTCATCTCTTCATTTTCGCAGGATACCAGCAGCAGTGCCGAAATAAATAACAGATAAAACAGATTTTTTTTCATTTTTGTTTTTAATTATTTGATGATATTTTTTTTATCTAACTAATTGATAAATGATTATTTCTGTAACAGATGTAAATCAGCCACACCGGATACCTCTGTAGATGATTCCCCGATGCGTCCGTTAAATTGGTTGACACCGGTATAAATCTTTACAAAATCAATCCCGGCCAAATTTGCTTTGTTGCCGGCGGTGTCTACTGCCCAGTCGATATCAAGCTGTGCTCCGGTATCGTTGTTGGCCACATTGTCGGCATATCCCCATGCATAGGATTGGAGCATGTAAATGTCATCTGTCACTGTAACATTGTCGGGTAGTTTGGTTCCCATGAATTTCAGTTCCGGTTGATTGATCCACTGTGGATAGTAGCTCTGCTGGTGAAATTGGAGTTTGTAGATAAACCCTTCGCCATGTTCCCCGGCACTCCACCGGATGTAAGTGGCATCGGTCACATAGGTGAGCGAACCGTGGGGAACCGGCGTTTTGTTTTCGTCGGGCCTGTAGTAGGTAATCGCATACCGATGGATGGTTTCAGCATTGCTATATTCGCTGCCGGCCAGTTCATACCAGGTGTCATCGGGTTTTCCGTTTTTATTGCTGTCCACAGAAACCATGACGATGCCCGGTTCACTATTTCCGCTGTAGGCATTTCCAAAAACGACAAAATCTTTTGTTCCGGCTTTGTTCTCAATGGTGTGATCAAATCCACCCACCACGTACCCTCCGTATCCACCCAGCGTAATAAGTCCTCCCTTATCTCCGGCTATCGCCGCTTCTGCTTTCACGGCCATGGAGGCAGGTGTGTCTCCAGCTGCATACGCAGGCAACTCATTTACAAATTGTCCCGGTGCCGGTGTATATTCAAACACACGGGTCAGATAAGCCGAATATTCCGGCTCTTCGATCTCCCCGGGACCGTCATTTTCTTCGCTGCAGCCCTGCAGGAAGGCGGCCGTCAAAAGGAAAGACAACAACACTAGATTCTTTATGCTTGTTTCCATATTGTAGAAATTTTCAGTTTTGTTTATTTTTAAACATCCCCTTGTCTCACTCTTTACTTGCAACTAAAGTGGAGACATATTGATATTTTTGGGGAGAAACACAAAGTGGGCCGGAATATCTCCCGTCTGTACACTCCATATTTTTTTACCTTCCCGATTGAACCGATAGAGGTACCCAGGATTGATGTAATCCCCTGCATCGGTAATATAGATGTCTCTTGTTTCCGGATGTACCGTGATCCCGTAAGGGGTCTCAAGTCCTTTATCCGTGCCGTCGGTAATAAAACCGGAGTTTACCACTTCCCTGGTCGCTGTATTCACAATAGAAAAATAGTCTGCTCTCTGGGCCAATTCACCCATGCCGATCAGGTATAATGAATCACCGGCAATGGCAAAATTGCTGACTGGCAGATCGATGGTGTCAGTCACTGCCTGTTTCCGGTGATCGATAAAATAGAGACGAGAGGGAGAATCGCGATAATCACTTCTTGAGGAGACCCAGAGGTCGCCCCGGCTATCGGTTTTTATCCGGTGCAGATTCAGGTCCACATCAATCTGTGTGATCTCTCTGAATGTAGCAATAGATATCACTGAGACTGTTCTTTCGTAGTTCGTCGACTTGCCTGCTCCCCGGTAACCGCCTGAATTGGCTACGTAGATGTTTCCGTTGGATACCGCAATGCCATCCGGCTGATAGCCTACAATACAGGTATCAAGAACCTTCAGGGTGGCTGTATCGATTTTGGCTACATATCCTTTCTGCTTGTATTCGGGATCTATCTCGATGGGTCCGGCATAGGAGGTAACATAGGCATATCCTTCGTGAAAGGTGATGTGGCGGCAGTTGGGAATCTCTATCCGCCCGATACTTTTGGTTGTGCGGGCATCCATCACCTCAATCTTGTTGGAGGCGTTGATTACGGCATACAAGCGGCTGCCATAGCGCTGAAGATCGTTGCCCACATCGCCCAGCTCCTTGGGTACGGAAGGATTTCTTTCAGCATAGATGTTCCGGTGATAATTTCCGGTCACGAAATCATAAAAGTCGAGTGTCGCCTTGTTGCTTCCCATGTTCCCTTCATTCAGCAGGTAGAGACCGGCATAACGACCGGCAGCCGATGCTCCGGGATCAGTGGAAGTCACCTCCGACAGCAACAGTTCCACATCTTTCCGGCAGGAAGCCAGCAGCAGTGTAACGACAAACAAGTATATGATGATCGCCTGTTTCTTCATATTTCAACGGTGAGGGTTAGTTTATAATTCCTTTTGGGCATCGGATAGTTGAGTACCACCTCGTAGTCCTGACTGAACAGATTGTTTACTTCGAGTGTGAGTTTGCTGTTAAACCGATCGTGGGTAAAGGAGCGGCTAAGCGACAGATCGTTGGTGTACCAGGGTTGTTCATAATTCTCGGGCGTGTTGGCAGAAGAGCGATAACGCTCACCCACGTAGATAAAACTGTAGTTCAATTGCCAGAGACGGTGTTGCAGGCCTGCTGTGAGAGATCCACTGTGCCATGGAATATAGGCAATCTGACCGCCGTAGGTGATTTTCTCCAGTTCCTTATTGGGGCGCCGGGTGAGATCGCTGGCCTGTTGATGGGTGTAAGTCATTCTCAGCTTCAGCAGCCACTCCTTATGTACTTCCGAAATGGCAGAAGCCGACAGGTCGACACCTTTAATCTCCGCCTGTCCCAGGTTTGTCATCATCCAACGGTACATGCCGTTTCCTTTGGGAACTGCAATAATCTTATTGGTGACTCTGTTTAAATAGGCATCAGCCTTCACCTCCCAATGACGGATCACTCCCTGCCAGTAAGATTTGTCATAGGCTGCTCCCAGATTATACTGATGACTTTCTTCGGGATCCAGATCCACGTTGCCGATATCGGTATAGTAGAGATCATTGAAGGTGGGCATCCGGAAACTCTGCTTGTAGAAAGCACGAATATGGAGGTTGTGTGAATCGAGGGGTTTATAGGTGAGAAACAGGGCAGGGGAGAACTGTTCCTGTGCTGAGCGACTCTGTTCATCTCCCACAGTACTTTCGTTGATCCAACTGCCGAGGATGCTGCCCTGCAGTCTTACTCTTCCAAAATCTACCGCTGTGGCAGCCGCGATGAGGGTGGTGTAACGGGTGGGTTCCCTGAATCCGTCAAGATCCGATTGAAGTCCGTTCCACTGCCAGTCCGCTGCCAGGGAGATATCCCAGTCGCTCAGCAGTGCATATTTATTCACCAGAGAGAGATATGCCTCCTGCTGGGTGAATGAGTTGTCTATGTACATCAGGGTGGTGTCGGGATTGAGGTATCTCATCCTGTCATGGGCATATTTAGCATTTATCAGGATGTCATACCGTGGTGAGACCGATTTCAGGAACGAACCCTGGGTAAAGAAATTCCGGTCCCATTGCCGTTGTGAGCGCTTCCACACATTATTCACGATGGCTCCGGGAATACCCCGTTCCGAGGAGTAGAAGTAGGTTTTCAGTTTCCAGTTTCCGGAAGGCACAAAGCCATGCAATCCTCCTTCGAGCCTCAAGGCATTCACATCGCCATTCTCCCGGGTGGCCGTGGTGTCGTAAACCACCTCGTGTGTGACGGGATGGATCCGTCTGTAGCGGTATGCATACTTGCCGTTTGCCGATATCCATTCCGTGTTGAAGGTGGCGGAGAGTGAGGTGGAGAGCTTCTGTTCCCACAAAAGGGAGGGATTGATTAACCCGAACGAGCCGGATCGGAGGATTCCACGGAGGTTGTAGTCTTTATCGCTTTCGAAACGGGGATAACGCGTGCGGAGATAGATGGAACCGGAAGAGCCGAAATCGCGTGCAGATTGAAGAATCTCGCTTTTCTGGCCGTTGTAGAGGGTTACCGACTCCAGGTTGTCGAGTGAATATTTGCCCAGGTCGATCTGCCCGTTTTGGGCATTGCCCAGCTGAATGCCATCATAGAAAACACCCATGTGGTTGCTGCCCATGCTGCGGATATCCACCGTCTTCAGGCCGCCTATACCGCCATAATCTTTAATTTGAACACCGGAGAAGTAACGGATGGCATCGGCGACGGAAAAACTGTTCAGTCCTTTCAGTTCATTACCTGAAAGCGTTTGTGCGGGAATAATCTCACGCTGAACTTTTGCTGAGACCACCACCTCCGGCAGATAGAGGCTGTCGGCCAGATCCATTCCACCAGCCACAGGCTGGAGGGATGCGGCCGGTCGTGCAGCATGAGCAATTCCTGGCAGAATAACTGCAGCAACACAAAATAATATCAGTTTGAGCGAATTCATCTATACCGAATTAATTCCGGTAAAGCATGCTGAAAATGAAACACGTAATAAATGGAATAGCTGTGCGTCGTTTTCATGCTTTATTCCCCGAAAGCCATGTAACTAAAATGAACCTGTTGGCAGGTCTTCTGACTTACTCCAGTGTCTGAACGCCTTCCCGAAACCACCCTGACTGTCCGTCGGACTTCTCCTTTTGGGAGCAGGGTGTTCATTCAGTGGCAAAAGGTGTTTTGTTCAGCACGTAAGCGGAGCTTACAGCAGCGGGTCTGTTCAGGATTTACACCTGATTCCCTTTTCATTACCTGTTCCGAAGCCGAAATGGAACAGATAACACCAACATTTCTGAGACAAAGATACAAAAAAACAGGAACGGATCTTCTCTTTTCAAAAGAAAAGTCCAACTAAAGTTTTAATCTATTGTAAAATAAATACTTGAATTAGTTTTAGGTTTGTGTCCACTTGAGAACATTCTCTACAACGGTATATTTCCCCTCGGCGGAGCCAGGCTTGAGACAGTTGCTTATGCGGGAGATATTCTCTACAACGGCATATTCCCATGCTTCTTGGGCGGATTGGATTCTGTTTTGTTAGCCGTCATTTCCAATGCCTGAATGAGTTTGGACCGGGTGTATTTGGGGAGGATGA
>JAQVWR010000090.1:3815-6734 GCA_028709605.1 Proteiniphilum sp. | reverse complement strand
CGCATCCCGATGCATGAGATGACGGCGGCAGAGTTCCGTCAGGTGATCGATATCGACCTGAACGGTCCCTTCATCGTCTCCAAGGCGGTGATCCCGCACATGATCAAAAAAGGGCATGGGAAAATCATCAATATCTGCTCAATGATGAGTGAATTGGGACGAGAAACCGTTTCTGCCTATGCAGCAGCGAAGGGAGGATTAAAAATGTTAACGAAAAATATCTGTTCCGAATACGGAGAGCACAACATACAATGCAACGGAATCGGGCCGGGATATATTGCAACTCCTCAAACCGCTCCTTTAAGGGAGAAACAACCCGATGGCTCCCGTCATCCTTTCGACTCGTTTATTATAGCTAAAACACCGGCGGCTCGTTGGGGAACACCTGAAGACCTGATGGGGCCTGCTGTTTTTTTGGCTTCTGACGCATCCAATTTTGTGAACGGCCATATCCTCTATGTGGACGGAGGGATCCTGGCCTATATCGGCAAGCAACCGTAATGCGATCATCAACCCTCACCCCTCGTTCACGGGGGGTGAGGATCAATCAGAACAGCAGCAATGAAGACAAGATTTTTCGGCATACTCCTGCTGATAGTCATTCTTATGAGTTGTGTCCCCTCAGGGAGTGAAGTGACGCTGACGGTAGAGAATCGCGGATCCTCCGACAGGATCCACTCCATGGCTGAACTGCCCTGGAAGAAGGTCGCAGATAAACTGGGTACGAAAGTCGGAGAGAACTTTATCCTCCTCGACAACGAGGGGGTTCAACAGCCCTGGCAGCTGGTCACAAACGGCGGGGAAAAGGAAAAGATCCTCATCTTCCCGGTGTCGGTCAAAGCGGGGGAAGAGGCAACGTTTCACATCACCGCCGGCACCGCCGCTCCCTTTCAACCACTGGTCTACGGCCGGCTGGTTCCCGAGCGAAAGGATGACTTTGCATGGGAGAACAACCGCACCGCATTCCGAGTCTACGGCCCGGCACTCAAGGCTACGGGAGAGATCAGCAACGGCATGGATTTCTGGGCCAAGCGAACCGAATCGCTGATCATTGACAAATGGTACAAGAATGACCTGGCAGGTGTGGCCTCCTATCACCAGGATCACGGCGAAGGGGTCGATTTTTTCAAGGTGGGCAGGACCCTGGGGCTGGGCATGACCGCCCCTGTCGACAGGGATACCCTCTGCCTGGGTGACAACTTCGTCACCGCCGAGATTCTGGACAACGGACCCCTGCGCCTCACCTTCCGGCTTACCTATGATCCCTATCCGGTGGGAGAAAACAGGGTGACTGAGACACGCATCATCTCACTCGATGCCTATAGCCTCTTCAACAGGGTCACCCATCTCTTCGAAACAGAGAAGGAAACACTCACACTGGCTACCGGCATCGTCATGCATGATCCGGTGACGCCGGTTACTTTCGGCGACACCGACGGCATCATAGCCTATGAAACACCCGGGAATGAAACCAACGGAACCATTTATACCGCAGCCATCCATCCCGGCGGATTTGAAGCCGTGCAGGCGCTGGACGGACATTATGCCGGGATAAACAGCTACCAGCCGGGTAAGCCCTACACCTGTTATGTGGGAGGAGGATGGAGCAAAGCCGGTTTCGACAGTTTTGAAGAGTGGGTAGAGCTTCTGAAAGCTGAGAAAGAGAAAATAAATCACCCCCTAAAAATTGTAATTAACTAAGATGCAAAAAGTAGTCACTTTTGGTGAGATTATGCTGCGCCTGGCCACGCCCGGCTATCAGCGCTTTATTCAGTCCGACCGCCTCAGCGCCACCTTTGGCGGCGGCGAGGCAAATGTCGCCGTATCCCTGGCCAACTACGGGATCCCCGTAGAGTTTGTGAGCCGCCTCCCGGAAAACGAACTCGCCGAATGGTGTATCTCCGACCTGAGGAAATACAATGTGGGTACCACACAGATCCTTCGCGGAGGGGAACGGATAGGCATTTACTTCCTCGAGACCGGCGCCGTGGCGCGCCCCTCTAAGGTGGTGTATGACAGGGCCCACTCCTCGATTGCCTCCGTTGAAAAAGGAATGTTCAACTGGAGAGAGATCCTCCAAGATGCCACCTGGTTCCACTGGACCGGCATCACCCCAGCCCTGTCGCAGGGAGCTGCCGATGCCTGTCTCGAAGCCATCCGTACCGCCCATGAGATGGGGGTCACCGTCTCCTGCGACCTCAACTACCGGAAGAACCTCTGGAAGTACGGCAAGAAAGCTTCTGAAATCATGCCGGCACTGGTGGAGGGATGCGATGTGATCCTGGGAAACGAGGAGGATGCCGAAAAAGTGTTCGGTATCAAACCGGAAGGTTTTCAGGCAGAGCATACCGGCGGAGAGGTGGACGCCGCTCAGTTTGAGTCGGTATGCAGACAGCTGAAGCAGCGTTTTCCCCGGGCAAAGAAGGTGATCATCACCCTGCGCGGCTCCATCAACGCCAACCACAACACCTGGGGCGGATGCCTCTACTCCAACCGGCTGTATCAGTCCAGAAGATACGACATCACCCATATCGTGGACCGGGTGGGCGGCGGCGACTCGTTTATGGGGGGACTGATCTACGGATTGCTCACCTATACGGATGACGACCAGCGGGCGCTCGATTTTGCGGTGGCAGCCTCCTGCCTGAAGCACACCATCTATGGTGACTTCAACCTGGTCACCGCTCAGGAAGTGGAGACTCTGATGAAAGGCGACGGCTCCGGCCGCGTCGTGCGATGATTCGTTGATTCATTGATTTGAGGATTAGTAGATTAGCAGATTAGCCAATTTGAGGATTTGAGGATTTGCTGACTGCTGACTACTAACCGATATATACCTAAACAGAAAATGCTTAAAGCTTATCGCTTACAGCTAATAGCTAAAAATTATGGCAAAATTTTCAAGACTACAGGTCTATG
>JAQVWR010000090.1:0-3715 GCA_028709605.1 Proteiniphilum sp. | reverse complement strand
AACTACCTCGACCGACAGGTGCTGTCGCTGACATGGGCCGACTTTATCGCACCCGAATTTCATTGGACCAACAGTGACTATGGCACCATCACCGGGCTATTCTCCGTTTTCTATGCCGTCTCCATGCTCTTTGCCGGTAAATTCGTCGACTGGATGGATACCAAAAAGGGATTCCTCTGGGCGATCGGCGTATGGTCTTTTGGCGCAATCATGCACGCCTTCTGCGGGATACTAACCGCCGGTATCGCAGCCGATGAATGGACCCTGAACTTTCTGGGTGCCAGGGAAGCCATTGCCACGGTGGGAGATGTATCGCTGGTGGTGTCGGTGAGTGTCACCCTTTTCGTGTTTGCACGACTGGTACTGGCCATCGGTGAGGCAGGTAACTTCCCTGCTTCCATAAAGGCTACAGCCGAATACTTCCCGAAGAAGGATAGGGCCTATGCCACCAGTATCTTCAACTCGGGTGCGCAGATCGGCGCCCTGCTGGCGCCCCTTTCCATTCCATTCATTGCCAAGGCATGGGGCTGGGAGATGTCCTTCATTGTGATCGGTGCCCTCGGGTTCATCTGGATGGGCTTTTGGGCCTTTGTTTACCACAAGCCCGAAAAGAGCAAAAAAGTGAATGCCCTCGAACTGGCCTATATCAATCAGGATGATGCCACCGACGCTTCCGAAGGAAGAGTGAAAGCCGATGAGAATGCCGGCAAAAAGGTCTCCTTCAAAAAAGCATTCCAATACAAACAGACCTGGTCGTTCGCAGTGGGCAAATTTCTCACCGATGGGGTGTGGTGGTTCCTGCTCTTCTGGGTACCTGCCTATCTCAGTTCCGTTTACGGACTTGACTCTACCCAGAGTGCACCCCATGTGTTCGTGGTGTATGCCATCTCCATGATCTCGGTTTTCGCAGCCGGTTATTTCCCGGTTTACTTTATGAATAAGAAAAAACTGGATCCCTACCAGGGACGCATGAGGGCAATGCTGCTCTTTGCCTTCTTCCCGCTGCTGATCCTGCTGGCACAACCGCTGGGAAGTATCTCGGTATGGCTGCCGGTGATCATCATCGGTCTCGCTGCCGCCGCGCACCAGTCCTGGTCGGCCAACATCTTCACCACCGTGAGCGACATGTTCCCGAAACATGCGATAGGCACCATCACCGGCATCGGCGGCATGGCGGGAGGCATCGGCGGATATTTTATCAACAAAGGTTCCGGCGTATTGTTTGATTTTACGGCTAACACCCACATGAAGTTTCTCGGGTTCCAGGGTATTGAATCGGGATACTTCATCATCTTCATCTTCTGCGCCATCGCCTATCTGCTGGGATGGACCATTATGAAGGCACTGGTGCCGAAATATCAACTGATCACAGATATGTAACCCAATCACATTGCGCAGCCACCTCCGGATGGTGGGTGATAAAGAGAGCTGAGCGGTCGCTCAGCTCTCTTTTTAGGTTTTGCAGGAGCTGTTTCCCTGTTTCCGGATCGAGGGCAGAGGTGGCTTCGTCGAGCAGCAGGATCCTCCCGGGGCGGAGGAGCGAACGGGCGATGGTAATGCGCTGCGCCTCCCCTTCCGAGAGTCCGAAGCCGCCCTCGCCGACAGGCGTGTCGAGTCCCTCCGGCAGGCGGAGCACAAAAGCAGCACAGGCGATCTCCAGCACCCGCCGCAGTGCGGCATCATCTGCCGTGGGATCTCCTACCAGCAGGTTCTCCCGGATGGTGCCGCTGAAGAGCAGGTTCTCCTGCGGCACATAGACAAAGTTGGTGCGGGTGGCTACAGAGACCGACACCTCCCGGTCACCGTCGGTTAGCATTATAGAGCCGCTGTCGGCCTGAATCAGTGAAAGGATCAGCCGCACCAGGGTAGTCTTCCCCACCCCCGTCTCCCCCATCACGGCCACCATGCTGCCGGGAGCCAGGGAGAGGTTCAGCTGCCGGATCACCGGCTCCCGTTCCCCGGGATAGGTATAAGAGAGGTTGCGGATCACCAGTGACACCGGGTCATCAAAGAACACCTTCTCTTCCCTCTTTTCTTTTTTCATGCCGATAATGGCGGACAGCCGTTCGGATGCCGCCTTCGCGGTGATGATCACCGGCAGGAGACGCATCAGCTCGAAGAGCGGTCGCTGGATCCTGCCCACCAGTTGGAGGAAGGCAGTCAGCGTACCAAAAGTGATGGTCTCTCGTGCCACCCCATAGGCCCCCCGGATAAAGGCGACGAGGTATCCCCCTTGGAAGGCAACTCCTGTTACGAAACGGGCAAAGAGAGAGAGGCGGCTCTTGCGGTCCACCTTCCCGTGGAGGCCCTCCTGCAACGTGCCGAGCCGTCCCAGTTCATCCTGCTGCCGTTCAAAAGTGCGGATCACCACCTGGTTGACCAGGCTTTCCTCGATCAACGAAGTGATGCTGCTCTCGCTCTCCTTCACCTCACGGGTATAGTGTTTCATCGGGAAGTAGTAGACGCGGCTCAGCAGGAGCAGCAGCGGCATGGCCAACGCCAGGATAAGTGCCAGCTGCGGATCGAGCAATGCCAGGAAAAGAAAAGCCCCCGAGAGCTGGAGCAGCGCACTCACCGAAAGAGGGAACACCGACGTAAGGAGCCGTACCAGGTCGTCGGTATCGTGAATCAACCGTGTCAGCATGTCCCCCCGCTGCAAACCGGAGAGAACATGCCACTCTACATAGAGGAGATGCGAGAAGAGGGTATGCCGCACCCGGTTACCCAGCTTTACCTCCGTCAACTGGGTGAGACGTACCTCCGCGGCACGCAGGGCGATCTGCAGGAGGATCTGTCCGCCCAGAAACAACGACCAGGAAAGAAGCGATCCCTGCCGGTCGCCGGTCGCCACATCGATCAGTGCTTTGGAAGACCATACAAAGAGGAGGGTGAGCACCACCTCGCCAATGCCGATGGCGATCAGCGAGAAGATCCTCATCCTCAGTCCTTTCGAAAGATATACCAGAAAGCGGATCATTGCAAAACTTTCATAAGGGTCATACAGAGATACACAGAAACGGGGGACAGGGTCACAACCGGTGTGGCAACAGGCTGTATATTTTCAGTGCAACCTTTCTCATAAACGGTGATGAGGGCCATAGATAGCGATAACGGTTCCAGCAGGAGGATCCCTTCTCCACCATCTTCCCCTTTCGCACGACCGCCACCACCTCGGCAATCACATCACCGCGGCCGCACACCTCGGTAAGCTGCAGGCTGCCATCCCCCCTCAGCGTGATCTCCTCTCCTTCAATGCGGCAGACCCTGTGGGCCACCTGCCGCTGTTCACCCAGCTCGGCCAGCAGGATAGCCCCTCTGTGAAAAGAGTGATCATCAGCCTGCCGGAGAATCAGTTCATCTTTCCCTCCCACAATAAAGGGCCGCATACTGACACCTTTGGTCTTGATGCGAATTGCTCTTCCTGTTGCGATCTCTTCTTTCACGATCCCAAAGAAGAGAGGGTTTGACACACATATACGCTTCATCATTTCATCAAAGTTGATGACAGCATCACCGCTTCCCTGTCGGGACGGCAGTCGAGCCGGTAAACGGGCACCCTTTCGGTCATCTCCGTCACATTCCCGAAAAGACGTTCACGGTGCAGTTCGTCGGAACGCAGGATGGCGGCCGACTGGAAAAGAGAGGTGAAGGCTGCGATACCTTTTATCTCTCTGAGCCTGTTCTCCGGATGCTGATAAAGCCGCACCCATGCCAC
>JAQVWR010000028.1 GCA_028709605.1 Proteiniphilum sp. | reverse complement strand
TCGTCCGTCATATGAAAACAAAAATTCACGCAAATATAGGAATTGTGGCAGACTTTCACAAGCGAAATCCTCTTATTTTTCAAACATTCATCCCTTTATGGTGATTTTCTTCTCTTCTGGTTGAGATTTTATATCTTTGGGCTTCGGTTCAAGGAGATTGAGACATGTATCACTCATTACAGAGAGACCTACAGGATCGAAGAGATCAACAAAAGAGTTCCCATTTATGCGACCCGGCAGGCCTACAAGAAACTAGGAAAGGACCCCAACCGGTACGTCCCTCGGCGGAAGCTTTGTGCAGGCGTATTGTGAAAGGCCAGGAGCTCTATCAGATCGACACCCTGGTGGACCTGATCAACCTGGTCTCCCTGAAAACGGGCTACTCCATTGGCGGTTTCGACCTGGACAAGATTGAGGGCGACCTGCTACTGGGCGTGGGCAAAGCGGGTGAGCGATGCGAAGCCATTCCGAGATCATCTGCAGGCGGGTCCCATCTTTGTCTATCTCTTTTAGCAATGTCGGATCCAGCTCTTTCAACCGGAGATATTCCAACCATGCCACCAGCGAGGAGATGGGGGTACCCAACTGATGAGCAGTCTCCTTTGACAGGCCCACCCAGACGCTGTTTTACTCGGCACGACGCGAACGGTTCAGCGCAAAAAAAGCAAGAGCCAACAGCAAGGTGATCACCAGCAGCTGCGGCTATCGATTCAGTCGCCATGGGCCACACCTCCATTTTCCTACGCTCCTCTTCCGCCAGCTCCTTCACCAGCCTGTTCGAAAACAGTAGCGACAGTAAGGCAACCAACAGGGCCAGGATAACGAACAGACAGGCGAGCGGTCGGAAATGCCGGGCAGAAGGTCTCATATGAATGATTTGGAAGTTGAAAATTAAGAATTGCCATATAGAATCTTATGTACTGATCGCAAAAGCTGACTGCTGAAAGCTGACAAATCACGGATCCGCGGAACGGGACATTTGTCTGAACAGCTCCGGTTTTGCATCAGGCTGATAACCGCTTCGGATGCGCCATGCAGCCGGATACAGATTATTGGCCCGGCTACCGACATTCTTCACAAAACCGAGAGGCTCACCCAGATAGGTCAACAGCACAAAACCTTTGGGCGTATCTGTGAGGGAGATCACTTCGTTCCGCAGGTAAGCGATCGCTTCCTCCCAGCTCACCTCATGGCGGTGAAATGCCGTGGCCTGCAGTTCCAGGCTCATTGCCAGTGGGTGTGAAGGAATGAAGTCCCTGCCTTTCCATTCTCCGAGCCCGACACCCATGGTTACCGGATGCAGCCGTTCTGCCAGCGAGAGGATCGTTTCGGAATGACATGACGGAAGGGCCAGGATCTGACTGCGGTCCTCCATAAAATTGAACCTGTCGGAATGATGCAACAGATGGCTGTAAGGGGAAATATCTTTCAAAAACGGCGTTGCACGCCGCTTTTTATGTTTTCCGGAGAGAAACGGCGTTGCAGCTTCTGCCGTCGTTGTTTTCCGTAAAACCGTCACAAACAACCCCTCGCCACGGGTTTTATGCGGAAAGAAACGATATCCTTTCACTTCAGGATAGCATGCCGGAGTGATGCCCCATTCCGGGTCAAACGCCACCTCAGCAAACTCAGCTCCCAACTGGCGCACCGTCCACAAAGCATTCTCTTCGTTTTCAGCCGTGTTATAGGTGCAGGTACTGTATAGCAACAGGCCGCCCGGCTTCAGTGCCGGCCACACATCCCGCAGGATGTCCTTTTGCCGGACAGCGCACCTCGTCACGTTCCGTGGAGACCACTCCATGATGGCTGTTTCATCTTTGCGGAACATCCCCTCACCCGAACAGGGAGCATCCACCAGGATCAGATCAAAGGAGGAGGGGATGGTCGCAAAATCAACTGCCTCATTGTTTGTTACCATCACGTTCGGATAACCCGATTTACGCAGGGTCTCTGCCAGCACATGCGATCGCTGGCGCACCACCTCGTTGCTTACCAGCAGGCTTCCTTCCGGCAGGGCCGACAACAGGCTGAGTGATTTCCCTCCGGGTGCGCCACAGAGGTCAAGGCAGATCACCGGTTCCTCCGTCACCTGTCGCACCAGATATTCCAAAAACATGGAGGATGCCTCCTGTACATAATAGTAACCGCTATGGAACAGCGGATCGAAGGTAAAGGCAGGACGTTCATCCAGATAACACCCCCACTCGGACCAGGCAACAGGTTGCACCGGCAAGGCGAAAGCCAACGGGTTGCGCGCCGTCTTGAGCGGGTTTAGACGAATACTCACGGGTGCAGGCCCTTTCACAGATGAAAGAAACGGCTCGGTTTCATCCCGAAGCAACGATCGGATGGATAATATGAATGGATCAGGCAACATGGTCGATCTGTTGATGAAATGCAAAGATAACAGCTTTTTTGCTTCCCGGTTGCAAATCCTTTTTGTAGCGACAATAAAAATATCTGTTTTTTGAAAACAGATGGTCCGGTGCGACAAATTGAGAGAAACAGGCAAAAGACTCTCCTATTTCTGTTATTTTGCCTACTTTTGCATGTTAAAGATCCGAAAGAACAGATGACAGATGGAAGCTCCAACACTTTACCTGATTCCCGTCACACTGGGTGACACCGCCGTTGAGAAGGTGATTCCTGCGTTCAACACAACGATTCTGTCCGGTCTGAAATTCTTTATCGTAGAGAATATCCGTTCGGCACGTCGTTTTATGAAGCGTTGTGCCCCCTCCATGGATATCGACGCCCTCACCTTTTTTGAGCTGAACAAGCATACTGACAAAGAACGTATTGGCAGCTATCTGCTTCCGATGAGAGACGGGGAAAACATGGGGGTCCTTTCCGAGGCAGGCTGTCCTGCCGTCGCCGATCCTGGGGCAGATGTGGTGGCTATCGCACAGCAGAAAGGATACAAGGTGGTTCCCTTGGTGGGACCCTCCTCCATTCTGATGGCAGTGATGGCATCGGGTTTTAACGGACAGAGCTTCGCCTTTCACGGTTACCTGCCCATTGACACCAATGAGCGGGCAAAAAGGCTGAAACAGCTGGAAGCACGATCCTACAATGAAGACCAGACACAGCTGTTTATCGAAACCCCTTTTCGTAACCGCAAGCTGGCAGAAGATATCCTGATGCACTGTAAGCCACAAACCCGCCTCTGCATCGCCATGAACATCTCCTGTGAAGATGAACAGATCGTCACCAAAACCATTCAGGCATGGAAGGGGAAACTCCCGGAGATGCACAAAAAGCCCTGCGTCTTCCTGCTCTACAAGGCACCCTGACACTAACCGCAATAGTCTACAAAAACTATTGACGGATTACTGAACGCTAAAAGCTGATCGCTGAAAGCTGAAAGCTGATTACTAATTTCACAAAGCTGACCTATGCACATTCAACACCACATACAACTCCGTCCATACAACTCCTTCCGCACCAAAGCAGTTGCCCGCCTCTTCTGTGAACCGCAGTCGGTGGAAGAGCTGACAGAGATCCTGAAGAGATACCCAACAGAGAAAAAATTGATTCTGGGGGGAGGATGTAACCTTTTCTTCACGGAAGATTTCGAAGGATTGGTCATCAGACCGGCAATAAAGGGCATTGAGCTGATCCGCGAAACGGAACAGGAGGTGGAAGTGGAAGCGGGAGCTGCAGAGGAGTGGGACCGTTTTGTAGATCAGTGTGTGTCGAAAGGTTTTTCGGGAGTGGAGAATCTGTCGCTGATTCCCGGCTCTATGGGAGCGAGCCCTGTACAGAATATCGGAGCATACGGCACAGAAGTGAAGGATACCATCGTGCTGGTGAAGACAGTAGATATGCAGACAGGCGAACCGAAAGCATTCACCGCAGGCCAATGCGGTTTCTCCTATCGCGACAGCCTGTTCAAACGTTCACGACGCTATATCATCACCTCGGTGCGGTTCAGGTTACAGAAATCCTTTACCTACCGTGAAAAGTATGCCGACCTCAGTCGTGAGCTAAGCGGTATCGCAACGCCCACACTCACGCAGGTGCGAGAAGCCATCATCCGCATCCGTACCCGCAAACTGCCCGATCCGGACCTACTGCCCAATGCCGGCAGTTTTTTCAAAAACCCGGTATTACCGCTGGAAGCGAAAGATGTTCTTTTAAAGACACTCCCGGACCTGCCCCTTTTCCCTGCAGGGGAAAACCGGTGGAAAACATCGGCAGCCTACCTGATCGAGAAAGCCGGCTATAAGGGCAAACGGAAAGGAATGGTGGGGATCTCGGGAGATCATGCGCTGATCATCGTCAACTACGGTACAGACAACGGGAAAGAGATCGTTGCTTTTATGAAGGAGGTACAAAACGAGGTATTTCGGCAGTGCGGAGTCATGCTCGAACCGGAAGTCTGGATATTTTAACGGGAAGAAACAACTGATACACAACACAAAATGTCATCATTTATCATCGAAGGCGGGCACCGCCTGAAAGGGACCATCTCCCCCCAGGGAGCCAAAAATGAGGCGTTGCAGGTGATCTGCGCCACCCTGCTCACAAACGAAGAGGTGATCATCGAGAACATCCCCGATATTCTAGATGTGAACAACCTGATCCGGCTATTGCAGGATATGGGTGTTTCGGTTCACAGGCAGCAGGAGACCACCTATGCATTCCGGGCAGACCGGATCGATCTCACCTATCTCCAATCGGACGATTTCATGCAAAAAAGCGCCTCGTTACGCGGCTCCATCATGATCATCGGACCGCTGCTCGCCCGCTTTGGCGAGGCTGTCGTTCCCCAACCGGGAGGCGACAAAATCGGGCGCAGAAGGCTGGACACCCATTTCAACGGTATCATGAAGCTGGGGGCCCGAATGATCTTCAACGAGAAAAAACAACTGTTCACCCTCACTGCTCCGAAATTACAGGGAGCCTATATCCTGCTCGATGAAGCCTCCGTGACCGGCACCGCAAACCTGCTGATGGCTGCCGTGCTGGCAGAGGGGGAGACCACCATCTATAATGCGGCCTGCGAACCTTACGTGGAGCAGCTGAGTCGCATGCTGGTGCGCATGGGTGCCCACATCGAAGGGATCGGATCCAACCGGCTGACCGTAAAAGGGGTCACCAGCCTGTCAGGATGCCGCCACCGTCTGCTGCCCGACATGATCGAGATTGGCAGCTTTATCGGCATGGCAGCCATGACCGCCTCGGAGATCACCATCCGTGATACATCGGCAAAGAACCTGGGCATCATCCCCGAGAGCTTCCGCCGTCTCGGCATCACCGTCGAGCAACAGGGAGACGATCTCTTTATTCCCTGCCAGGAGAGCTACACCATTGAATCGTTCATCGACGGCTCCATCCTCACCCTGGCCGATGCACCCTGGCCGGGGCTCACCCCCGACCTGCTGAGCGTGCTGCTGGTAGTCGCCACCAAAGCGAAAGGCAGTGTGCTCATTCACCAGAAGATGTTCGAAAGCCGTCTTTTTTTCGTGGATAAGCTGATCGATATGGGTGCACAGATCATCCTGTGTGATCCCCACCGGGCGGTGGTGATTGGTCTGGATAATCGGTTTCACCTGAAAGGAATGACCATGACCTCTCCCGATATCCGTGCAGGAATCTCGCTACTGATCGCCGCCATGAGCGCAAAAGGGAAGAGCACCATCCACAACATCGACCAGATCGACCGGGGCTATCAGCAGATTGACCAAAGGCTGAATACCTTGGGGGCAAGGATCAAAAGAATAGAGGGATAAACTGTCGGCAGGGATCATTATCAGTATAACAAGAAATTGTAAACCCATAAAGGATCTGATTCTCAAAAAAAAAGAACTGCCAAATCAGCAAGATTTATTTGCTTATTCGGCGACTCTTTTATTACTTTGCAACTTAATTTGTACTTTGCAGTTTGAGGTGAAGAGATCAACAAACAACCGTTGCTTGCTGACCCCTGTATGCAAAACAGAGTGAAAAAGACTCAATAACCACAAATAGTAATTATGCCAACGAATGCGGTCGTAACCGACATTAAACAAGTAACCATCCGATTCTCAGGTGATTCCGGCGACGGAATGCAGTTATCGGGGACCATTTTCTCTACCCTCTCGGCCATCTTCGGAAATGAGATTGCCACATTTCCCGACTTCCCGGCAGAGATCCGTGCGCCGCAAGGCTCCCTGCACGGTGTGTCAGGATTTCAAGTGCGTATAGGGGCAAAAGATGTATACAACTCAGGAGACAAGACAGACGTGCTGGTGGCCATGAACCCGGCAGCACTGAAGGTAAACACGCCGTTCCTGAAAAAAGGATCGATCGTGCTCTTCGATACCGACTCCTTTCAGAAGAAAGACCTTGACAAAGCCCTCTTTCAGACGCAGGATCCGTTCAAGGAGCTGAGTCTGGATCATGTGCAGCCCATAGGTGTAGCCATTACCTCGATGACGCGATCCTCCCTAGAAGGATCGGGGCTGGAGAACAAGGAGATGCTCCGCTGCAAAAACATGTTTGCTCTGGGCATTGTCTGCTGGCTGTTCAACCGACCGCTGGAGATCGCCGATAAGCTGCTGAAACAGAAATTTTCCAAAAGGCCGAAAATCGTAGAAGCCAATATCAAAGTACTGACCGACGGGTACAACTACGGCAACAACATCCACCTGACCGCCTCCACTTACCGCATTGAACCCATTGAAGCAAGCAAGGGATTCTATACCGACGTGAACGGCAATACCGCCACCGCATACGGGCTGATCGCCGCCGCCGAGAAAGCGGGCCTGCCGCTCTTCCTCGGCTCCTACCCCATCACTCCTGCCACCGACATCCTGCAGGAACTGGTGAAAAGAAAAGATTTCGGCGTGAAAGCACTACAAATGGAAGATGAGATCGCCGGGATCACCTCATCCATCGGTGCCGCATTTGCCGGCAGCCTGGCAGCCACCTCCACCTCGGGTCCCGGACTGGCGCTGAAAAGCGAAGCACTGGGACTGGCCGTGATCACCGAGCTTCCACTGGTGCTCATCGATGTACAGCGCAGTGGCCCCTCCACCGGCATGCCGACCAAAAGCGAACAAACCGACCTGAACCAGGCGCTCTACGGGCGCAACGGGGAGAGCCCGCTGGTAGTGATGGCTGCCGCTTCGCCCACCGACTGTTTTGAATGTGCGTTCACCGCTTCGAAGATCGCACTGGAACATATGACCCCGGTGATCCTGCTAACCGACGGCTATATCGCCAACGGATCATCGGCCTGGAAGATACCCAATATGGAACACTATCCGGAGATCAAACCACCCTTTGTGGAGAATCAGTTCAGCGGTGACGCATCAGCATGGAGCCCCTATCTGCGTAACAAAGAGACACTTGTCAGGTACTGGGGTATTCCGGGAAAACCAGGCTATATGCACCGCATCGGCGGGCTGGAAAAAGACCTGCTCACCGGTATCATCTCTTCCAATCCCGAGAATCACCAACAGATGGTGCATATCCGGCAGCAGAAGATCGACAACATTGCCCGTTATATACCGGAGCAGGAGGTGCTGGGTGACCGCGATGCCGACACGCTAATCGTGGGATGGGGAGGCACCTACGGCCATCTGCTGGAAGCCATGCTGCACATCCGCGACAACGGCAGGAAAGTGGCATATGCCCACTTTAGGCATATCTCACCGCTCCCGGCAAACAGCCACGACCTCTTGCGTCGTTATAAAAAGGTAATCGTGGCAGAACAGAACAACGGCCAGTTTGCCAGTTACCTGAGCGGCAAATTCCCCGACCTGCATACGATCTGCAAGTACAACAAGGTGGAAGGGCAACCCTTTAAAGTGATCGAACTGGTGGAAGCATTTACCCACATGATGGAAAATAAATAAGCATGGAAACAACAGAAACAAAATATCAGAAATATCTTCCCAAGGATTACAAGAGTGAGATTGCGGTGCGCTGGTGCCCCGGCTGTGGCAATTATGCAATTCTGAACTGCCTGCACAAGGCATTAGCCGAGCTGAACATTTCCCCTCATAACACGGCGGTCATCTCCGGTATCGGCTGCTCCTCCCGCTTACCCTATTACATGAACACCTATGGGTTTCATACCATCCATGGCCGTGCGGCGGCTATCGCCACCGGCGTGAAGGTCGCCAATCCTGCGCTGAGTGTCTGGGTAGCCACCGGCGACGGCGACTCGTTGGCCATCGGCGGGAACCACTTTATCCATGCTCTCCGCCGCAACGTGGACATCAACATAATTCTGTTCAATAATAAGATCTACGGCCTGACCAAGGGGCAGTACTCTCCCACCTCCGCCAGGGGATTCATCTCTAAATCATCCCCCTACGGCACCGTGGAAGATCCCTTCCGTCCGGCAGAGCTCTGCTTCGGAGCCAGAGGCACTTTCTTCGCCCGAGCTATTGATGTGGACATGAAAACCCAGGTGGAGGTAATGGTAGAAGCCGCCCGCCACAAAGGGGCCTCCGTGGTGGAGGTGCTGCAGAACTGCGTGATCTTCAATAACGGCATCCACAACAAGATCAGCGATCGCGCCTGGAAGGACGACAACACCGTCACGCTGAAGCAGGGAGAGAAGATGATCTTCGGTAAAGAGAACAACAAGGGACTGGTACTCGACGGGTGGAACCTGAAAGCGGTAACCATCGGAGAGGATGGGTATACCCTGGACGACGTGCTGGTGCATGATGCCACTACGAAAGACAACACCCTGCACATGAAACTCGCGCTGATGGATACCGCCGACAACCTACCTGTCGCTCTCGGGGTCATCCGCAATGTGGATGCACCCACCTACGAAAGAGAGTACGAACGGCAGATCGCTGAAGTACAACAACGAACCCCCAGAAAATCGTTTACCGAATTTCTGCTGGCCTCTCCAAACGTGTGGAAAGTTAAATAACGATTCGCGGCATCGGCTAATCGATTCGTTTTCTCCGGCGGATCTCCTTTCGGATCATCTTCAGCTCACGGCTGGTCTGTCCCTTAACCGACGAGTTCTCCTCGGCGCGACGGAACAGATAAGGCATCATCGTTTTCACCTCCCCGTAGGGGACATACTTCGCCACGTTGTATCCCCTCTCCGACAGATTGTAGGTGAGGTGGTTGCTCATACCGTAGAGCTGGGAGAAAAAGATCCCACGATGGTTCCGCGGCAGGTTGCTTGCATCAATCAAGTCGGCCAGCAGTTGCGTACTGGTTTCATTGTGTGTAGCCACCATGAAATCAATCGTATCCGCATGCTCCACCAAATAACGGATGATCCCGTCGAAATCCCTATCGGTGGAGGCTTTATCAGGCTGGATAGGGGAAGGATACCCCCTCTCTGCAGCACGCGCCCGCTCCTTCTCCATATAGGCACCCCGCACGATCTTCAGGCCAAAGTGGAAACCGCCCTCCAGCGCCATCCGGTGGTGCTCCCTGATCCGCGCGATACTGTCGTGGCGGTACATCTGATAGGTATTCTGGACGATGGCTCTTTCCCGGTTGTACGTTGCCATCAGCCGCAGCACCATCTCATCCAGCACCGGCTGGATCCAGCTCTCCTCAGCATCGATCAGTACCGGTACATCCAGCTCGTACCCGCGACGGAAGATCGCCTCCGCCCGTGCTTCGATCCTTCGAAACTCCGCAGTCTCCGCCTCTGTGAGCGGCATCTGCTCACTGATCTTCGCCAGCAGGTCAAAACGGCCCAGGCCGGTGATCTTGAAGGCACTGAACGGAACACTGTTGTTGTGGTGCGCAAACTCAACCGTACGGATCACCTCCGCACAGGTGGCATCAAACACTGCGTCGGACTCCTCTCCTTCCAGCGCATAATCGAGGATCGATTGTACATTTCTTATTGCCAGGTGCCGGATCGTTTGGCTGCAATCCTCGATCGATTCACCGCCTACAAAATGACGGTAAATGGTGTTGCGCAAAATCCCCTTCACGGGAAAATGCAGGGCAAAGGCAATGTTCACCAGATGCTTTCCCAACGTCACCAGTGTCTTGCTGTTCATCACCCTGAAGAGCTGATAAGCCCGCCTCAGACCGACATTGGATTGGTCACGGAACGCGATTTCGGTGTTGTCAAAATCGGGGGTGTTGGTTTTTTCTGATTGCATGTGTTTGTAAAGTATTTAGATATGACACAAAAATAATAAAAAAACAAATCACGGATACAGATTGAAAAATAAAAACGACACCGGCATCCCTATGCAATAAAATATTCCTTAAAATATCCGGGAGACTGTTGTATTTCAATATTTTTAAATATATTTGCATCAACAACAACCACAAACACAACTGTTATGCCTAAAGGAATCTATCAATTAACCGAAGTGAAGAATGAACCGGTGAAAAGCTATGCCCCGGGCTCACCCGAAAGAGCAGCATTGAAGCAAAAACTGGAAGAACTGAATAAGGGGGGGCTTGATCTTCCCATGATCATCGGCGGGAAAGAGGTACGTACCGGCAATCTGACGGATATCCGTCCCCCGCACAATCACCGCCATCTGTTAGGATACTACCACCAGGGCGACAAAAGCCACGTGCAGATGGCCATCGACGCCGCACTGAAAGCCAAACCGGCATGGGAGGCGATGCACTGGGAGAGCCGCGCGGCCATCTTTCTGAAGGCTGCCGAGCTGATTACCGGCCCCTATCGCAGCATGTTCAACGCGGTGACGATGATCGCCCAGTCGAAGAATGCCTACCAGGCTGAGATCGATGCCGTCTGCGAGCTGGCAGACTTCTATCGCTACAACGTGAAAAACATGGTTGAAATCTACCGGATGCAACCCGACTCATCAGCCGGCATCTGGAACCGGATGGTATGGCGTCCGCTGGAAGGGTTTATCTTTGCCCTCACCCCGTTCAACTTCACCTCGATCGCCGGCAACCTGGGAGGCGCTCCCGCGCTGATGGGTAACACGGTCGTTTGGAAACCCTCCAAAACTGCCGTCTGGCCGGCGTATCTCATCATGAAGGTGCTACAGGAAGCCGGGCTGCCCGACGGGGTGATCAATCTGGTCTATGCCGGGGGAAAAGAAGCCGCGGAAGTGGTGCTGAACCACCGTGAGTTCGCCGGCCTGCACTTCACCGGGTCGACAGCCGTCTTTAACGGCATATGGGAAACCATCGCCGGCAACATCCGGCGATACAAATCCTATCCCCGCATAGTGGGTGAGACCGGCGGCAAGGATTATATCCTGGCCGACGAGACCGCCAATGCGAGGCAGGTAGCTACCGCCATCACCCGTGGCGCCTTCGAGTACCAGGGACAAAAGTGCTCTGCAGCCTCACGCGCCTATCTCCCCCTGAATCTGTGGAAAGAAATCAGGCAGTATGTCAGCGACGATCTGGCAAAGATCAAAACCGGGAGGGTGGAAGACTTCGGAAACTTCGTGAATGCTGTGATCGACGAAGAGTCGTTCGACAAGCTGGCCCGGGTGATTGAGGATGCCAAAGCCTCTCCCGATGCGGAGATCGTCTGTGGCGGCAGCTACGACAAATCGGAGGGTTACTTTATCCACCCCACCGTGATCCTGGCAAAGGAACCGGATTATATCACCATGAAAGAAGAATTGTTCGGCCCCATTCTCACCGTGTATCTGTATGACCCGCAGAAGTTAGCAGAAACCATGGATATCCTAGACACCACCACCGACTATGCATTGACCGGTGCCATCTTCTCGTCCGACAGAAGCCGCATCGAACGGATGACCACCCGCCTGATGCACACCGCCGGCAACTTCTACATCAACGACAAGCCTACGGGAGCAGTAGTGAACCAGCAGCCTTTCGGCGGCGGTCGCCGCTCAGGCACCAACGACAAGGCGGGATCGGTATTGAACCTGTTGCGCTGGGTCTCGCCGCAATGCATCAAGGAGACCTTTGTGGCGGCAACCGATTTTATCTATCCCAATTTTCTGGAAGATTAACCCTCCCCGACGAGCCGATACCACGGTGAAAAAGACCTGTACCTTTGTGTCGCAGGTCTTTTTGGCTATCTGTTTGCTTCTGTTAAATGCAGTTTCATCAAAAACATTCTATCTTTGTACAGCGTTTATGCAAGTAACGGACATCACACACTATGCACAGGAGAAAGATCAATATCGCCGTAGACGGTTATTCGTCGTGCGGCAAGAGTACCATCGCCAAAGGATTAGCAAAAGCGCTGGGATACACCTATATCGACAGCGGCGCCATGTACCGCGCTGTAGCCCTCTTCGCCCTCCGCTCAGGATGGATCACAGCAGGAGAGATAAACGAGGAACAGCTGAAGAAACATATCTCCGATATAGTGATCACCTTCAAAACCAATGCCCAAGGCGAACAAGAGACCTACCTCAACGGGGAGAAGGTAGAGCGCGAGATCCGCAGCTTAGAGACAGCCAACGGAGCCAGCCGCGTGAGCACCCTCCCCTTTGTGCGGCGTGAGCTGGTACGCCAGCAGCAGCTGATAGGGGAAAGCAAAGGAGTGGTGATGGACGGTCGTGACATCGGCACGGTGGTCTTTCCCGATGCGGAACTGAAACTGTTCCTCACCGCCTCCCCCGAGGTGCGTGCGCGGCGGCGCTTCGATGAGATGAAGGCTCGGGGGGAACATCCCCTTTTTGCCGAGGTGCTGGCCAACGTGAAAGAACGGGACCTGAGGGACACCACCCGCGCCGAGAGTCCGCTGCGTAAGGCCGATGATGCCCTGGAGCTGGATAACTCCGAGATTGGAATCGATGAACAGCTGCAATGGGCAATGGAAAAGTATCACACACTCACCGCACAAAATGAACAACATTGAAATAGACAGACAGTCGGGATGCTGCTTTGGCGTGGCGAAGGCAATCACCCGGGCAGAGGAAGAACTCAAAAAAGGCGGCACCCTCTATTGTCTGGGGGATATCGTTCACAACAGCATCGAAGTGGAGCGATTGGAGAAATTGGGAATGGTCACCATCAACCATGAACAGCTGAAACAGCTGAAAAATGTACGGGTATTGCTCCGTGCCCACGGGGAGCCGCCCGGCACCTACGAGATAGCCCGGCAGAACAACATCGAGCTGATCGATGCCTCCTGTCCCGTGGTGCTGAGCCTGCAGAAGAAAATCCGGGAAAAATATGAACAGGGTGTGGACAGGGGGATACAGATCGTGATCTACGGCAAGAAGGGACATGCGGAGGTGAACGGCCTGATGGGACAAACCCGTAATTCGGCCATCATCATCGAGAGCAAGGAAGAGATCGACAAGCTCGATTTTTCCAGGGACATCAGCCTCTTTTCACAAACCACCAAGTCGCTGGACAGCTTCTACGAGATCGGCGAGATCATCAGATCCCGTATGCAGGAGGGTGCATCCTTTTTCTTCAATGACTCCATTTGCCGCCAGGTCTCCAATCGTGTGCCCAACATCCGGGAGTTTGCCCAAAAGCATGACCTCATCATCTTCATTGCCGGAGAAAAGAGCTCCAACGGAAAGGTGCTCTTCAACGAATGCAAAAGCAGGAACCCTAACTCCTTCCTGATCCACTCACCCGAAGAGGTGGACCCAGCATGGTTCAAAAAAGATATCAGCATCGGCATTTGCGGTGCCACCTCCACCCCCCAGTGGCAAATGAAAGCCGTCGCCGATATCATCACGAAACGAATGCCACATGCACAACCGAAAAGAGCTGCTTTTTAAAGCAGCTTTTTTTGTGGCCTCATGAAAAAAATATATCTTTGCAACTGGTTGATTGGAGGGTTATCATTGCAAGTAGCCTGCAATCTTTCAAGCAAATAATGATCGAATATGGACTCATACATTAAAAGCGTAGGAGTGCTCACTTCCGGGGGCGATGCTCCGGGCATGAACGCCGCCATACGCGCGGTGACCCGTGCCGGCATATTCAACGGCATGCGAGTCTACGGCATTTACAGGGGATACAAGGGGTTGATCACAGATGAGATCACCGAGTTTAAGACCAACAGTGTCAGCAACATCATCCAACAGGGGGGAACCATCCTGAAAACAGCGCGTTCAGTGGAGTTTATGACGGACGAAGGACGCCGTGTCGCCTATGAGAACATGCAGAAGCATGCTATCGATGCGCTGGTAGTGATCGGCGGCGACGGCTCCCTCACCGGCGCCAGCATCTTTGCCAATGAATATAATATTCCGATCGTGGGGTTGCCCGGCACCATCGACAACGACCTGAACGGTACCGACACCACCATTGGCTACGACACGGCACTGAACACCATTATGGAGTCGATGGACAAGATACGCGATACGGCCACCTCGCACGAACGACTCTTTTTTGTGGAAGTGATGGGCCGAAACTGCGGTTATCTGGCGCTGAACAGTGCCATCGCATCGGGTGCAGAGGCGGCCATCATCCCGGAGATCAGCATTGCGAAGGACCAGCTGGGCGAACTGATCGAACAGGGCTTCCGCAAATCAAAGAGCAGCAGCATGGTGCTGGTCACCGAGAGTGAGGTCACCGGCGGTGCGATCAAGCTGGCAGAAAGGGTGAAAAAAGAATACCCGCAGTATGATGTGCGTGTCACCATCCTGGGGCACTTGCAGCGGGGCGGCTCACCGTCCGCACAGGACCGCATTCTGGCGAGCCGCATGGGGATTGCCGCCATTCAGGCGCTGCTGGAGAACCAGCGCAATGTGATGATCGGGATCCGGGAGAACGAAATTGACTATGTTCCCTTCAAGAGGGCCATCCGGAAAGAACGGGAGATTAGTGAAGAGTTGTTGGAGGTGTTGCGGATCTCTTCGATCTGACAGATCCCTGCTGCTTTCCTTCTGCGTAAAATATTATTTTCTTTTAACTGATTTTTTAATTTGAAAGAGCTACTTTTGTGGCTTATACACATTTTAATCAATTCATTATATATGGAAATTACACACATTGAACACATCGGCATCGCCGTGAAGAGCATCGAGGAACAACTCCCTTACTATGAAGGTATCCTGGGCCTGAAATGCTACAACATCGAGACAGTGGAAGACCAGAAGGTGAAAACCGCCTTTTTCAGGGTTGGCCAAACCAAGATCGAACTGCTGGAACCCACCAGTGAGGAGAGCACCATTGCCAAATTCATTGAGAAAAAAGGAGAAGGCATCCATCACATTGCCTACGCCGCCAAAAATATTCCGGAAGCCCTGAAAGAAGCGGAAGAAAAAGGGGTACGACTGATCGACCGGCAGCCACGCGGCGGAGCCGAAGGACTGAGCATTGCCTTCCTGCACCCTAAATCGACGGGAAGCGTGCTGACCGAGCTGTGCGAGCATCCCGAATAAGCCCCCCCTCAACGGTTAAAAAAAAGGAAGAAACCACAACATCCGATTACACATTACATAATAACTACATTGCATATGAGCAACCAACTCGAAAAAGTAAAAGAGCTTATTCAATTACGTGAACAAGCGCGCTTAGGCGGGGGTGAAAAGAGAATCGAATCGCAACATCTGAAAGGCAAATACACGGCACGTGAACGCATTGCCATGCTGCTGGATGAAGGCAGCTTCGAAGAGTTCGATATGTTCGTGGAACACCGTTGCACCAACTTCGGCATGGAAAAAACCAAATTTCTGGGTGACGGAGTGGTGACCGGTTATGGAACCATTGAAGGGCGGCTGGTATATATCTTCGCCCAGGATTTCACCGTCTCCGGCGGATCCCTCTCCGAGATGCAGGCACAGAAGATCTGCAAGGTGATGGATCAGGCCATGAAGATGGGTGCCCCGCTGATCGGCATCAACGACTCGGGGGGTGCCCGCATCCAGGAGGGGGTCAATGCTCTGGCAGGCTACGCCGAAATCTTCCAGCGCAACATCCTGGCTTCCGGCGTGATTCCCCAAATATCCGGTATCTTCGGCCCCTGCGCCGGCGGAGCGGTCTATTCCCCGGCACTCACCGACTTCATCATCATGACCCAGGGTACCTCCTATATGTTTCTTACCGGCCCTAAGGTGGTAAAAGCAGTCACCGGTGAGGATGTGACACAGGAGGAACTGGGAGGAGCATCCGTCCATGCAGCCAAGTCCGGCGTTGCCCAGTTCCAGGTGCAAACCGAAGAAGACGGGATGAAACTAATCCGCAAACTACTCAGTTACATTCCTCAAAACAATCTGGAAGAGGCTCCTTTCTGCCCCAATGATGACCCCATCGATCGGCTGGAAGACGGATTGAATGAGATCATCCCCGACAGCCCCAATAAGCCCTACGACATGTATGAGGTGATTGGTGCAGTGATCGACAACGGAGAGTTCCTTGAAGTGCATGCCGACTTTGCCAAGAACGTGATCGTCGGTTTTGCTCGTATGAACGGCCAGTCGGTAGGCATCGTAGCCAACCAGCCCAAATACCTTGCCGGCGTACTCGACAGCAATGCATCCCGTAAGGCAGCCCGCTTTGTCCGCTTCTGCGATGCATTCAATATCCCCCTGGTGACGCTGGTAGATGTGCCCGGCTTCCTGCCCGGCACAGGACAGGAATATGGCGGTGTGATCACCCACGGCGCCAAGCTAATGTATGCCTACGGTGAAGCAACCGTGCCAAAGGTGACCGTCACCCTGCGCAAATCGTACGGAGGTTCCCATATCGTCATGAGCTGCAAACAGCTGCGCGGCGATATTAACTATGCCTGGCCGACGGCAGAAATTGCCGTGATGGGGGCCGAGGGAGCGGTGGAAGTGCTCTACAGCAAAGAGATCAGCGCCGAGAAAGATTCGGAAAAACTGACCGCCCTGCTGAATGAGAAAAAGAAGGAATACAATGATCTCTTCACCAATCCCTATGTGGCTGCCCGTTACGGATACATCGACGATGTGATTGAACCGCGCAACACCCGCTTTCGCGTGATTCGTGCCCTGCAGCAGCTGCAGAACAAGAAACTGCAGAACCCGCCCAAGAAGCACGACAATTTACCTCTCTAAAAGCAGATGGATATGAGATCTTTTACACGATTATCTTTTCTTTTCATCATCGTTGCCCTGTTCAGTGGCTGCTCTACCGACAAGAAAAATCCGGAATGGGTGATCAACGAGGTGATGGTGGTCAATGAATCGAACTATGTAGATCATTTCGGTCAGCGAAACGGGTGGATCGAAATCTACAACAATACGGCAAAAACGATGGACCTGGGGGGGCGGTTTCTGACCAATGACCGCAACAATCCCAAGAAATACCCGATCCCGCGCGGGGATGTGCTCACCCGCATCAAACCGCACCAGCATGTGCTTTTCTTTGCAGATGAAAACCCTATCAACGGCACTTTCCACCTCAATTTCAGGCTGGATTCCACCCGGGAGAATTATATTGCCCTCTATGACAATGACGGCAAGAAGCTGCTCGATGAGATTGTGATCCCCGCCGGCATGCTGGCCGATCAGACCTACGGATATGAGCAGGATGGCATCAAATATCACGAAGACGGAAGCTCCACGGCCGGAATCCTGGCAAGGGTCACCCCCAGCAGCAACAACGCGATCCTGGAGTCAAACCCAAAGGTGGATAACCTTCAGGAGACCGATTCGCTGGGAGGACTGCTCACGGTCACCTCTATGATGGTAGTCTTCATCGGGCTGATCGCTCTCTATCTCTTCTTCAGGCTTTCCGGCAACATTGCCAAAAGAATGTCCCAGAAAAAGGTGGCACAGAGCGGCACACTCTCCGCGGCCAGAAGCCACTCCCATCTCTCGGGAGAGGTGCTGGCAGCCATTGCTGCTGCCATCCATGAACTGAAGGAAGACCAGCACGACATCGAGTCGACGATCCTCACCATTCACCAGGTGAAACGCAATTTCTCCCCCTGGAGCACCAAACGACAGTCATTGCGGGAATTACCCAGATAAACAGTAACAGACAGGAAAAAACAGATCATTTATATGAAAGAATTCAATTATAAAATCAACGGTACCCCCTACAGAGTGGTGGTAAATAAATCGGACAGCGACATTGTAGAGCTGGAGGTGAACGGCACACCCTATACGGTTGAGCTGGCCAAAAAAACCAAAAAAACAATGTCAGGCATCAAGCGACCCAGCCCGGCTGCGGCTGCCGCCCCCACTCCACAGTCGGCCTCCACGCCGCTGGTCACAAAACCGACCGGGACAACGGGAAAAAGTTCTTTACAGTCACCGCTACCGGGTGTGATCCTCGACATCCGCTGCAAGACGGGCGACACGGTGAAGAAGGGACAAACCCTGATGATCCTCGAAGCCATGAAGATGGAAAACAACATTCTTGCCAACAAAAACGGGAAAATAACGGAGATCCTGGTTCAAAAAGGAGATTCGGTTCTCGAAGGGGCAGAACTGGTAGTAATCGAATAAAACCCGCGCGATAAGATGAATACATTAATCTCATTGACAGACAATTTACGCACCTTCTGGAGCTACACGGGTTTCTACAACGCCGAGCCGGGGCATTTGATCATGATCCTGGTGGGGCTGGTCTTCATTTATCTTGCCATCAGCAAGGAATATGAACCGCTGTTGCTGATCCCCATCGGTTTTGGGATCCTCGTCGGGAACATCCCGTTCAACGAAGCGGCCAACCTGCAGGTAGGCATCTACGAAGAAGGTTCGGTATTCAACATCCTTTATCAAGGGGTGGTACGGGGATGGTATCCTCCCCTGATCTTCCTCGGCATCGGCGCCATGACCGACTTCTCGGCCCTGATCGCCAACCCGAAGCTGATCCTGATTGGGGCAGCCGCACAGTTCGGGATCTTCGGTGCCTATATCATTGCCCTGCAGATGGGATTTGCGCCCAATGAATCGGGAGCCATCGGCATCATCGGCGGCGCGGACGGCCCCACGGCTATCTTCACCACCTCCAAGCTGGCACCCCACCTGTTGGGGGCGGTAGCCATCTCGGCCTACTCCTATATGGCGCTGGTGCCGGTGATCCAGCCTCCCTTTATGCGACTGCTCACCACCAAGAAGGAACGGGTGATCCGGATGAAAACACCCCGGGTGGTATCACAAACGGAGAAGATCCTCTTCCCGGTGATGGGGCTGCTGCTCACCGCTTTCCTGGTACCTTCCGGCCTGCCGCTGCTGGGGATGCTCTTCTTCGGCAACCTCCTGAAGGAGTCGGGTGTCACCCGTCGTCTGGCGGAAACGGCCCGCGGCCCGCTGATCGACACCGTCACCATCCTGCTGGGATTCACCGTGGGTGCCTCCACGCAGGCCACCACCTTCCTCCGCGTGGAATCGGTCAAGGTGTTCGCCATCGGAGCACTCTCCTTCGTGATCGCCACCTGTGCCGGGCTTTTGTTTGTGAAGATCCTGAATCTTCTCCTCCCCAAAGAGAAAAAGATCAACCCGCTGATCGGGAATGCAGGCGTGTCTGCCGTACCCGACGCAGCCCGCATCTCTCAATCAATCGGGCTGGAATATGATCCGGCCAACTACCTGCTGATGCACGCCATGGGCCCCAACGTGGCCGGTGTGATCGGCTCGGCGGTAGCTGCCGGTATCTTACTGGGCTTCCTGTATTGATCAAAACAACCAAATTGTTTCGGCAATGGGTATGGAACAATTGCTGCCTGCCATTGCAGGCATGACGTGGCAGGATATGGTCATGATCGGTGTGGGGCTCCTCCTCATCTATCTGGCCATTGCCAAAAATTATGAGCCGACGCTGTTGCTGCCGATGGGGTTCGGTGCCATCCTGGTGAACATTCCTCTCTCGTCGGCCCTCACGCAAATTGACCCTGCCACGGGCAATGCGGTGGAGGGAGTGCTCAATGTCTTCTTTGATGCGGGGATCGCTACCGAGATCTTCCCCCTGCTGATCTTTATCGCCATCGGGGCGATGATCGACTTCTCTCCCCTCTTCCGCAATCCCTCTTTGTTGTTGTTCGGCGCAGCGGCCCAGTTCGGCATCTTCCTCACCATGCTGCTCGCATCGCTGCTGGGCTATGACCTGCGCGAAGCGGCCTCCATCGGGATCATCGGAGCGGCCGACGGACCCACCTCCATTGTGGTGGCCTCCCGGTTTGCACCCGGGCTGCTGGGGCCTATCTCCGTGGCAGCTTACTCCTATATGGCGCTGGTGCCCATCATCCAGCCGCCGGTAGTGCGGCTGCTTACCTCGAAAAGAGAGCGGCTGATTCGGATGAGCAACCCCTCCAACAAGCAGATCTCGAAAAAGGCACTGATCGTCTTCCCGATCGCCGTCACCATCATTGCAGGCATCATTGCGCCCTCCTCGCTCTCACTGATCGGGTTCCTGATGTTCGGCAACCTGGTGCGCGAATGCGGGGTGCTCAACAAACTCTCCCTCTCGGCACAGAATGAACTGGCGAGCTTAGTAACCCTCCTGCTGGGCATCACCATTGCCAGCACCATGACGGCGGAACGGTTTATCCGGGTAGATACGCTGATCATCATTGCCCTGGGTCTGTTCGCCTTCGTGTTTGACACCTTTGGCGGGGTGATCTTCGCCAAGTTCCTGAATCTCTTCCGCAAAGAGGGGAGCAAGCTGAACCCGATGATCGGAGCATGCGGCATCTCTGCTTTCCCGATGTCGGCACGCGTGATCCATCAGATGGGTCAGAAAGAGGATCCCTTTAATTACCTGTTGATGCCGGCCATCAGCGCCAACGTGGGCGGACAGATCGGATCGGTGGTAGCCGGAGGAATTATTTTGACACTGGTTCCCTTTTTCGCTTAAACCCTTCACAGCATGACACCCATCTTTGAAAAAACACTGCTGATCGCAACCATCGGGATGGCGGGTATCTTTCTCTTCATGGCGGTTTTTTATCTGCTGATACGGGCACTCGACAAGCTGATGCCTTTTCAGGAAAAGAAGCCGGCGGAAAAGTGGAGCGAGGAGACCGCCACAGAGAAAGAGGAAGAGGAACCATAAACGCCGTCAGTGCTGTTTCCTGACATCAGCTCCCCACATCAACTTGTCGCGAAGCGTCTCGTAAAAGGTGTGCCCGATACGCTTCACCACCTTCAGTGCGTAATCAGCTTTGCACACCTGTATGCTTACCGTTTCATTGAGCATACGCGACTGGCCATCGACCGATACCAGATACATATGGCTGCGGCTTTCAACCTTCAGGAAGATGATGCTGCTGTCGTCTACCACCAGCGAGCGCGAGGTGAGGTTGTGAGGTGCGATGGCCGATAGGATCATGCTGGGGGTAGTGGGCGACAAAATCGCCCCGCCAATACTAAGCGAGTAGGCGGTCGATCCGGAAGGAGTAGCGATCACCAAGCCGTCCGCCTGGTAGGAGGTGAGATAGTCGTTGTTGACGTAAGCATGAATAGAGAGCATCGAAGCTGTTTCCTGTTTGAGAATAGCCACCTCATTGAGGGCATGCACATTAAAATGATTCGGAGGAAAAGGCTCATCGGTCATCAGCTTTAAGAGCGAGCGCTCCTCCACCTTGTAGGCATTACGCATCACCTCCTGCAACGTCTCATCTACATCAGCATAGTTGATCGAAGCCAAGAACCCGAGACGCCCGGTGTTAATCCCCAATATCGGGATGCCGGCGTCACCTACTGTAGCGGCAGTACGCAGAAAAGTACCATCCCCTCCAACGCTTACCACCATATCCACTGCGGGCAGCGTCTCTGCCAGCTCACAGAAAGGGCCGATCCGGTATTGAATATTACCCGGCAGGGTATGAAAAAAACTCTCGGGCAGAAACAACTCCCCGCCATACCGGATGATGGCGAGACAAACCCCGCCTATCTGTTCTTCGGCTTTGGCAGTTCTGTCGGGAAACATACTGCCAAATAAAGCAAACTTCATCTATTTCTCCCTTTTTATGCAAAAACTACATCTCCAGGTAATACATCAGTTCGTCCAGCCGTTCCTTTTGTCTGTCGGTCACCTCACCCTCCTTCATATAGCTGTACACCACCCGATAGTTGAATCGCTCAAAACTTCTCAACACGGAGGTGAGGTCATCCACGTCAAGCTTCAAAGAGACCATCAATCGTTCTCCCGCTGAAACAGGGATCACCGACAGGGCCATCACATGGGCGTTGTTGCTCTCCACGATCCGTGCAATCTCCGTAAGGGTATAATCTCTCAATGGAATCTCCAGGATAATCAGTGAGTTTTCCGTTTCCGAGAGTTCGGTAAACTGTTCGGGAGTGAGTGGAGAAGTGAACCATTCCACCTGATTTTTGATAATTTCTTTGTCCGGCATTGCGTAAAACGGTTATTTCGTATTACTTTTGTATCTGATCTGCAAAGATGGTAAATTTTTGTCTATTTGTTCTCCCATGCGGGTTTTTTATTTTTTCTTTACCAAAATCCTGTAGGGATTTACCCATTTGCAGCAAACAGTGTGAAACAAAAATATGACAAAGTTAAGCGTTAATGTAAACAAAATTGCAACCCTGAGGAATTCACGCGGAGGAAATATTCCCGATGTGGTACAGGTGGCCATCGACTGTCAGCTTTTCGGCGCCGACGGCATCACGGTTCATCCCCGTCCCGACCAGCGGCATATCCGTTACAGTGATGTATATGATCTCCAGGCGAAGGTACATACGGAATTTAACATCGAAGGCAATCCCATACCGGAGTTCATCACCCTGATCAAGAAAATCAGGCCTGCCCAGGTGACCCTGGTACCCGATGCACATGACGCCCTCACCTCCGATGCCGGCTGGGATACCGTCACATATAAGGATTTTCTGACCGATATCGTCGGTGAGTTTCAGTCGATAGGTGTACGAACCTCTGTCTTTGTGGATCCCGTTCCCGATATGATCCGGATGGCTTCGCAAATAGGAGCAGACCGGATTGAGCTCTATACCGGCCCCTATGCCCTGCAATATTCCGTGAACAGGGAGAAGGCCTTAGAGCCGTTTGTGGAAGCAGCCACCCTGGCTAAGAGCCTGGGGCTGGGCGTTAATGCGGGTCATGACCTGAACCTCGAGAACCTCCATTACCTCTGGGCCAACATCCCTTGGCTGAAAGAGGTTTCCATCGGTCATTCACTCATCAGTGATGCGCTCTACCTGGGGCTGAAAGAAACCATAAAAGCCTATAAAAATTGTTTAAAAGATCCCCTGAGCGAGGTTTGACCACCCAAAATATCTATCTTTATCAACCGACAATTACAAACAAAAAATAGAAACGTTTCGGTATGACTCTCTTGCAAATTCCCTCACCGTCAGATACCGCACAGGCAATCTACAACGCCACGCAGCAGGCTACCGCTGCAACAGACATCGCAGATAAGATGAATGCGTTCGACCTGGCACTGAAAGGCGGATGGATCATGATTGTCCTGCTGGTGCTGCTGTTGATGACCATCTATGTATTGATTGAAAGAACACTGGTGATCAACAAAGCAGGCAGGGAAGACGACTCATTCATGAACCGGATCAAGGATTATATCCATGACGGGAAGATCGATGCAGCACTGAATCTCTGCCGCAACACCGACACACCGTCGGCCAGGATGGTAGAGAAAGGAATCTCCCGTCTGGGACGCCCCATGGGAGATGTGATGTCGGCCATTGAGAACCAGGGTAACATCGAAATCTCCAAGCTGGAAAAGGGAATTCCCGTGCTGGCCACCTCTGCATCGGGGGCGCCCATGATCGGTTTTCTCGGAACAGTCACCGGCATGGTCAAGGCTTTTATGAGCATGGCGGGAGCAGGCGCCAACGTGGATGTGAACATTCTCTCCACCGGTATTTACGAAGCGCTGGTCACCACGGTGGGCGGTCTGATCGTGGGGATCATTGCCCTGTTCGCCTACAACTACCTCTCCACACGGATCAAAGGCATTGTGAACAGACTGGAGATGCGGATCATGGAGTTCATGGATATCCTCAACGAACCGGCGGTATAACACGATTGGCGGATTTGTCTATTGGTGGGTGCATCGCCAATCTCCCAATCACCGAATCAAACAAATATGGCATTAAAACAGCGGTTTAACATAGAGTCGAATTTCAGCCTGGCATCGATGACCGATGTGATCTTTCTGTTGCTGATCTTCTTCATGATCACCTCGACCATTGTGGTGCCCAACGCCATACAGGTGCTGCTGCCCCGGTCACAGCAACAGGCACAGGCCAAGCCGATCACCCGGGTGACCATCGACAAGGATCTGCACTACTACGTGGCCAACGCCAACGAACGGGAACGACAGGTGCCATTTGAAGCAATCACCCCGTTCCTGCAATCGGTATACCGTGCCGAACCGGATATCTTCGTAGCGCTCTACGCCGATGAGAGCGTCCCCTACAAGGAGATTGTCCGCATCCTGGACATCGCCAACCAGAACCGGTTCAAGATGGTACTGATGACAAGACCCAACTAATGGGGCTTTCTCGTTTCACCCATACACCGTACAACAGAGATGCAGGTAACCAGAGAGAAAATAGGAGGAATCGCAGGAACAATCATATTTGCCATATTGCTCCTGTTGCTCCTGCTGTCCTCCTACTTCACCCTTTCTGCCCCGTCGCAGGAGCCGGGAGGAATTCCCGTAATATTCGGCAGTGTGGAGAATGCGTATGGGGTGGATGAGTCACCCATGACAGAGGAGACTCTTCTGCCTGACCAACAACCCGTACCCCCGGAGCATTCACCCAAAGAGCCGCTGATCACGCAGACCACCGAACCCACCATCGACATCAAAACTCAGCAAGAAGAGGAACGGCGCCAGGCGCGCCTGGCCGAAGAACGGCGCACACGGGAGGAGGCAGAACACCGGCGGCGGGAAGAAGAAGCCCGCAGGAAGGAGATCAACCGGCAGATGTCGGGCCTCTTCGGTAAGAATGCCGGGAACCGCGGCAACACCGAAGGCAGCGGCACCCAGGGGGTTACCAGCGGCAACGCCACACAGGGATCACCCACCGGTACCGGCGGTATCGGATCGTTTGACCTGGGAGGCCGATCACTGGGCAGCGGGGGACTGGTACAACCGCGTTATACCGTGAATGACGAAGGGACGGTGATCATCGATATCACCGTAGATCCTTCCGGCAATGTCATTCATGCAGGAATAGGCAAAGGCACCAATGCATCCAATGCCACCCTGCGTAACGAAGCATTGCGAGCAGCCAAAAGTACCAAATTCAACGCCATCAATACAACGATTGATCAACGTGGTACAATAACTTATCGGTTTAGACTCAAATAATCAAGATGATCGTGTTATGAAGAAAGTTGCACTTTTTTTGGCAAACGGATTTGAAGAAATTGAAGCGCTCGTCACTGTCGATATCCTGAGAAGAGCGCAAATCCCGGTCCTCACCGTTTCCATCACGCAAGAAAAGAGGGTGACCGGCGCACACAACATCCCGCTCATCGCCGATGCCGTTTTCAGGGAAACCAATTTCTCGGAGGTGGGAGTGCTGGTACTGCCGGGGGGCATGCCAGGAGCACAGCACCTCAACGAGCACGAAGGATTGAAGAAGCTGATCAGAGAATTCAACCAGCGGGGAGAACGGATCGCCGCCATCTGTGCGGCCCCCATGGTGCTGGGCGGCTTGGGGCTGCTGCGGGAGAAACGGGCCACCTGCTACCCGGGGTTTGAAGAGAAGCTAACCGGTGCCCACGTTACCGGAGAGAAGGTGGTAACGGACCGGAATATTACCACGGGGAAAGGGCCGGGACTGGCATTTGATTTTGCACTGGCGCTCGTGGAGCAGATCGCCGGAAGCGACAAAAGGAAAGAGACAGAGCGCGGGTTACTGCTCTGAACAGCGTAATGCAGGGCTCATCACCTGTTTTCAGGTGAAAAATTAATGGTGCAAAGAGTTGGTTCTTAAGAAAAAACCGACTACCTTTGCACCGCTTTTTTTACACAACATAATGTCTCACTTATTTTAATTCATTATTATTACACAACAAATGACTGAAAACCTAAAAAATGTGGTTCCCATAGAAGATTTCGATTGGGCCTCCTATGCTGAGGGTGATCCCTATAGCAAAGAGAACAGGGAAAAACTTACCGAAAGCTACAACAACACGCTGAGCAAGATCAGCGACAAAGAGGTCGTAACCGGTACTGTAACCTCCATGAACAAACGCGAAGTGGTTGTAAACATCGGGTACAAATCAGACGGCGTAGTGTCGATGAACGAGTTCCGTTACAACCCGGACCTGAAAATCGGCGACGAAGTAGAAGTCTATATCGAAAGCCAGGAAGATAAAAAAGGACAGCTGATCCTTTCACACAAGAAAGCACGTGCTTCACGCTCGTGGGATCGTGTGAACGCAGCACTCGAGAACAATGAGATCATCAAGGGGTACATCAAATGCCGCACCAAGGGCGGTATGATCGTGGATGTATTCGGCATCGAAGCATTCCTTCCGGGATCGCAGATCGACGTGAAACCGATCCGTGATTATGATCTCTTTGTAGACAAGACAATGGAATTCAAGGTGGTGAAAATCAACCCTGAATACAAGAACGTGGTGGTTTCGCACAAGGCGCTGATCGAGGAAGAACTCGAACAGCAGAAGAAAGAGATCATCTCGAAGCTCGAAAAGGGACAGGTGCTCGAAGGGGTGGTCAAGAACATCACCTCCTACGGTGTCTTTGTGGACCTGGGCGGCGTAGACGGTCTGGTACATATCACCGACCTCTCCTGGGGACGCATCCAGCACCCGGAAGAGGTGGTGAAGTTAGACGACAAGATCAACGTGGTGATCCTCGATTTCGACAACGAGAAGAAACGGATTGCCCTCGGTCTGAAACAACTTACCCCGCACCCGTGGGATGCACTGAGTGAGACCCTGAAGGTGGGAGACATCATCAAGGGTAAAGTAGTGGTGATGGCCGATTACGGTGCATTCGTGGAGATCGCCCCCGGTGTGGAAGGACTGATCCACGTATCGGAAATGAGCTGGACACAGCACCTCCACAGCGCACAGGATTTCATGACCGTAGGCGAAGAGGTGGAAGCGGTGATCCTTACGCTCGACCGCGAAGATCGCAAGATGTCGCTCGGTGTGAAACAGCTGAAACCCGATCCATGGGAAAACATTGAGGTGAAATATCCGGTGGGCAGTACCCATACCGCTACCGTACGCAATTTCACCAACTTCGGTGCCTTTGTGGAGATCGAAGAGGGAGTGGAAGGACTGATCCATATCTCAGACCTCTCCTGGACCAAGAAGATCAAACATCCGAGCGAAGTGACCGAGATCGGTGCACCCATCGAAGTGCAGGTACTCGACATCGACAAGGGAAACCGTCGTCTAAGCCTGGGTCACAAGCAGCTGGAAGAGAACCCGTGGGATGTATTTGAAACCATCTTCACCGTAGGTTCGATTCATGAAGGAACCATTGTGGAACTGCTCGACAAGGGTGCCGTGATCTCACTGCCCTACGGTGTGGAAGGCTTTGCTACTCCCAAGCACTTGATAAAGGAAGACAACTCGCAGGCACAGGTAGATGAAAAGCTGGAATTCAAGGTGATTGAGTTCAACAAGGATGCCAAGCGTATCATCGTTTCACACAGCCGCATTCATGAAGATATCACCGGTGAGGATTCCCGCAGGAGAGGCAAACGTGGTGGCAGAAAAGAGGGGGGCAATGAAACCCTCGCTGCCATGCCTGCCGTAGAGAAAACCACGCTCGGCGACATTGAGGAGCTGGCTGCCCTGAAAGAGAAGCTGGACAACCAGAAGGTCGAAGCCTTTAAGAAAGAGGCCGCCAAAGCCGAAGCTAAGGCCGAAGCTAAGGCCGAAGTTGAAACCAAAGCTGAAACCGAAGCTGAAACCAAAGCTGAAACGGAAGCTGAAACGGAAGCTGAAACGGAAGCAGTAAGCGAAGGAGCTGATGCCGAAGTGAAGGAAAAGGTAAAGAAGGAAGAAAAACAGAAAGCTGCCAAAGCGA
>JAQVWR010000027.1:11993-28378 GCA_028709605.1 Proteiniphilum sp. | reverse complement strand
CGGGAGGAGTTTATCAACCTGATCAAAAAATAACGCCTGTTGCCGAGAGCAACAAGCGTTTGACCCTATATGCCGCCCATGCTTTCCTGCACCATGGCGGCTCTCTTTTTCCCTACCCTTGCTTCGACGCCCGCTTGCGGTCTGTCTCGTCGAGCAGGATCTTGCGGATACGCATGTGATGGGGTGTTACCTCCACATATTCATCTTCCTTGATATATTCCAGTGCCTCCTCCAGGCTGAACACCACGGGAGGAGCCAACTGTGCCTTGTCGTCGGTACCGGAGGCACGCACGTTGGTGAGCTTCTTCGACTTGGTAACATTCACCACCAGGTCGCCCTCCTTCGTGTGCTCGCCGACTACCTGTCCCTGGTAGACATCTGTCTGCGGCTCAATAAAAAAGCGGCCGCGGTCCTGTAGCTTGTCGAGCGCATAGGCATAGGCATTGCCTGATTCGCCGGCGATGATGGATCCGTTCAGTCGTTTCTCGATATTCCCTTTCCATGGCTGATATTCCAGGAAACGGTGGGCCATGATCGCCTCGCCGGCAGAGAGGGTGAGCACGAGGTTGTTCAGGCCGATGATGCCGCGCGAGGGGATGGTGAACTCCATATGCATACGGTCGCCCTTGCTCTCCATCGAGAGCATCTCCCCCTTGCGGCGGGTGATCACGTCGATCACCTTGCTGGCCGATTCTTCCGGCAGGTTGACCGTCAGCTGTTCCACCGGCTCACACTCCTCGCCCCCGATCTGCTTGATGATCACCTGTGGCTGCCCCACCTGCAGTTCATACCCTTCACGGCGCATGGTCTCAATCAGCACCGAGAGGTGGAGCACTCCGCGCCCGTAGACGATCCAGGAGTCGGCATTGCCCGTTTCTCTGACCCTCAGAGCCAGGTTCTTGTCCAGCTCCCGCATGAGTCGATCATGGATATGCCGGGAGGTGACATACTTGCCGTCCTGCCCGAAGAAGGGAGAGTTGTTGATGGTGAAGAGCATCGACATGGTGGGCTCATCAATGGCGATAGGGTCGAGCGGCTCCGGTTTCTCGGCGTCGGTGATGCTGTCGCCGATCTCGAACCCGTCGATACCGACCAGGGCGCAGATGTCGCCGGAATTCACCGCATCTACTTTTGTCCTGCCCAACCCTTCAAAAATATTCACCTCTTTGATTCGTATTTTTTTGATGCTGCCGTCCCGCTTGCAGAGGGCATACTCTCTGCCGGCGAAGAGCGTTCCCCGGTGAACGCGCCCCACGGCAATACGTCCCACATAGTTAGAGTAGTCGAGTGAGGTGATCAGCATCTGTAGGTTGCCTTCCAGCATTTGGGGGGCCGGGATATGGCGGATGATGGCATCGAGCAACGGGAAGATATTGTCGGAGGGCTTTTTCCAGTCGCCCGACATCCATCCCTGCTTGGCTGAACCGTAGATGGTGGGGAAGTCGAGCTGCTCATCGGTGGCGTCGAGGCTGCACATCAGGTCGAACACCTGCTCCTGCACCTCCTCGGGGCGGCAGTTGGGTTTGTCCACCTTGTTGATCACCAGGATGGGCTTTAATCCGATCTCAAGTGCTTTCTGTAGCACGAACCGTGTCTGCGGCATGGGGCCTTCGAAAGCGTCGACTACCAGCAGGCAGCCATCGGCCATGTTGAGCACCCGTTCCACTTCTCCTCCGAAGTCGGCGTGCCCCGGCGTATCGATGATATTGATCTTGGTGTCGCCGTAGCGGATGGAGACATTCTTGGAGAGGATGGTGATGCCGCGCTCACGCTCCAGGTCGTTGTTGTCGAGAATCAACTCATTTTGTTGCTGGTTCTCGCGGAAGAGGTGGCCGGCCATGAGCATCTTGTCCACCAGGGTAGTTTTGCCATGGTCTACGTGAGCGATGATGGCGATATTACGGATATTCTGCATAAAACAATCTTTTGAAGGTGCAAAGGTACGCTTTTTTCAGCGAATTTTTTTTTTAAAGGCTGTTTATTCTGTTTCGACTTGTGAAATCGTGTGAAATTGTACTTGATGTCGGGTCCCGTTTGGAAAAAACGGGTTGTTTTTTGTACCTTTGCGCAGCTATCACGCAAAGAATAATATAGACACCAAGACGATCAGATGAAGTTACCCACCTTTCCCCTTCTGCTGGCACTTGCTCTTTTGGCAGGCAGTCTGTCAGGAGAGCAGTCCGGGGTTATGGCTCAGGAGCCGCCCCATTCGCATAGTGACAGGATCATTGAGCATCCCGATATTCTGCCGATGTATACCGGTGGAACGTCCGAGATGCACCGGTTTATCTCGAACACCCTGAGCTATCCCGCCGATGCGGCGGAGCGCAATATTCAGGGACTGGTGGTCTGCACCTTTGTGGTGGAGAAGGACGGGACGCTCTCCAACTACCAGATCATTCACCGTGCCGATCCGCTGCTGGATGCAGAGGCATTGCGCATCCTGCAGTTGATGCCTCCCTGGCGTCCGGCGCGTCACCACGGGCAGATTGTGCGTGCCGAGAGCTATGTACCCATGTATTTCAAGCTCAATAAGCATGTCCGAAGGATGTCGGCTAAGACATGCCCTTCGGAATCGGCCACAGCCCGGGCGTATGCCAAGACCGATCCTGCAATCATCGAAGAGGGTGAGATCCTGACCATTGTAGATCGTATGCCCCGTTATGCATACGGCGAGGAGGAACTGGCCGCGTTCATCGCCCATAACATCCGTTATCCGAAGGAAGCACGTCAGCAGGGAGTCAAGGGACGTATTCTTTGCTCTTTCATTGTGGGCAAAGATGGTTCTATCTCCAATATTGAGGTGGTGGAGGGGTTGCATCCGCAGCTGGACAATGAAGCCATCCGCGTGCTGGGACTGATGCCCCGCTGGACACCCGGTGAAAACGGGGGGGAGAAGGTGAATGTGAAGTGTCTGCTGCCGATCGATTTCACTATTGAAGAGGAGCCGATTCCGGCAGTGTGAAGGGAAAGACACGAAGCCCGGTCAGGGTATGGATAAACAGTCTGAAGGAAATCGGCCCGTTGTTGTCCTCACCGCGGAGTGCATCCAGTGAAAAGGAAGCGTACATCTTTTCGGGATACCCCGGAGGATCCTCGTCGCGCGAGTGACTGAACCAGAGATCGACTGTGACCGCAGAAGGATCCCTGAAGAGGGCCACCTTGTGCGGACGATTGTGGTACTCTGTTTCGACGATCATGTTCAGGTAGCCGCCTCCCGTCCATACGCTTTGTATCTTCACCGGGTCTGATGCATACTGTTCCGGGAATCCCTTTGTCTGTATGCTGCCGGTGAAGATGTCGAAGACGGAGTTGATGCGGATGGTGTCTCCCTGCAGGAAGGAATAGTTGATGACGACCCGCTGCCCGTTGGGACCGGAGCAGTTGCTATCTTCCTGAGGAATCAGCAGGCGGCTGTTGTCCAACCGGTAACGGCAATTGTTTGCCACCCTGACACGGGTGGCGAAATCGACCAGATAATCGTCGAGTCGCAGTGGTTCCTGTTCACATCCCGTGAGGAGCATGAAAAGCATTAAGGCTGTCTGCACGATCATCCCTTTTCTCATTGCAAAACGGTTTAGGGCACCGACAGGCTGTTCTTGACCGTATTTCCGTACATCATCACCATCTTTTTCCGGAGGAAAACATCATCGCGACCGGGGATTTTGATTTTTTCGATCTGTTTCTGCAGATAGGCTTCGAACCGGACGCGGTCCTCTTCGCTGTATTCCTGTGCAAAGCGGCGCTCACCGGTCATCATGTCATATGCCACATAGTTGAACGGGAAGAAGCTGTAATGGCGGTAGATCTCCTGGTCGATGATGGCCGCCACCTTTTCCACCAGCTCATTCTTGGGAGTATCGGCCGGGATATTATCCAGCTGCGGGTTGATGCCGTCGCCGAACCGGAAATGAACCCTGCCCTTGTAGCCCATGATGCCGGTGATCATGTTCTCCAGATCATCGGCGTTTGTTTTCCGATAGTCCGCATGATCCCGTTTCAGCTGATACTCCCTGGCTTTGAGATAGTCGCACGGATCGATCTCATAGGAGATGGCGAGCGGGGTGATGTGTAGCTGCTTCAGTGTCTCCAGGGGCCGCGCGCTGTTGTGCAGCGTGAGCATCTTCAGCAGGCTGGCCTGTGTCCTGTCGTCCGAGTCCTTGGCCCTCCCTTCGCGCTGGGCGATCCATACCGCCTGGTTGCGTCTGGTCACCGTATCGTGGATATAGTCGGAGAGATGCTTTGATACCTGCAGCATCTGACGTACGGAGACACCGCGTTTCACGATGAAGCTCTTGTTGAGGCGCACCAGCTTTTCAATCCAGGGATAGATGAGCAGGTTGTCACCGATGGCGATCTCCGTGGTGGGCCTCACCTGGTCGAACATCAGGATGTTGAGAAAGGCGGCATCGAGCACGATGTCGCGATGGTTGGAGATGAAGAGGCCACCGGCATGGTGATCGATTTTCTCCCATCCGAATCCTTTCATCTCGGCCGTGGTCTTGCCGATCAGTTGCTTCATGACCGGGTAGATGATGGAGTGCTGGAAGTTCTCCTTGGTTTTGCAGGCCGACAGGGCAACAGTGAACTGCTCCCAGGTGAAGGGTTGGATAAACGTCTCGGCGGCACGCCTGAACCATGGGTCGTCGATCAGTGCGGCAATGGTCTCTGCCACCTCGCTGTCGTGCAGGGGGCGGATGTCGTCGAACAGGGCGGTTGTGGTCGTTTCCATTCTCGTTTTTTTGGGGGATGAAGCGGTTCAATCTGTGCGGAAGGCAGTTTCAATGAGATCGGTGAAGAGGTCGGTCATGGACAAGCCTGCGGCGGCAGCCTGCTGTGGAATGAAGCTGGTGGCGGTCATGCCGGGGGTGGTGTTCACCTCCAGCAGCACCGGCCTGTTGCCGTTTAGTATGTAGTCGGCACGAATGATTCCCCGAGCACCCAAAAGGTGGTAGATCCGTTCGGTGGTCTGCTGTACGGAGAGCGTCATCTCCTCCGGAAGGGGTGCCGGTGTGATCTCTTCCACCTCACCGTTGTACTTGGCATTGTAGTCGAAGAACTCGTTAGAGGTGACCACTTCGGTGAGCGGCAGCATGGTAAATCCCTTGTGGGTGGCAAAACAGCCACAGGTCACCTCCCTGCCTGTCACAAACTGTTCAATGATCACCTCGGGTGCTTCCCCGAATGCTTCGGCTACCGCTGTTTCCAGTTGTGCCGCTTTTTTCACCTTGGTGGTGGCGAAGCTCGATCCGCCTACATTGGGTTTCACAAACAGCGGCAGTCCCAAGGCCGCGATGATCTGTGCTGTGGAAAGAGGATCCTCCCTTCTCAGGACGATGGAGGCGGGAACCTCAATGTTGAAGTTCTTCAGAAAGTGATTGCAGGTGAATTTGTTGAAGGTGAGTGCCGATGCCAGCACGCCGCAGCCGGAGTAGGGGATTGCCAGCATGTCGAAATAACCTTGCAGGGTGCCGTCCTCCCCGGGCGTGCCGTGGATGGTGATGTAGGCATAGTCGAACCGGATGTGGCCTTCGTCTGTCAGGATACTGAAATCGTTCCTGTTGATCGGGACGAAGGTTCCGTGATCGTCGGCGACCCACACATCACGGTCGACTCTCACCTTCCAGACATTGTACCGTTCTTTGTTCATGCACGAGCAGATGCCGGCGGCACTCTTCTCGGAAACCACTTTTTCGGAGGAGTATCCTCCCCAGACAATGGCAATGTTTCGTTTCATCATTTGTTGGACTGATCTGTGAATCCTTTATATATTTCTCTCGATGCCGTGTAACTGCGCCAGCGGTCAATCACCTGCTGCATGTCATCCGGTATCTCACTCTCCAGGTTGATCTCTTTCCCGGTCAGGGGGTGGATAAACCCCAGCGTGCGGGCATGCAGGCACTGACGCGGACACAGAGTAAAGCAATTATAGATAAATTGTTTGTATTTCGCAAAGTGGGTGCCTCTCAGTACCTCGTTTCCGCCATATCGTGCATCGTTGAAGAGCGGGTGTCCTATCTGTTTCATATGTACGCGGATCTGGTGGGTGCGGCCTGTCTCTAACCGGCATTCCACCAGCGTGACATATCCGAACCGCTCCAGCACGGTGTAGTGGGTCACTGCCGGTTTGCCCTGATCGCCGTCGGGAAAGACGCGCATCAACATCCGGTCTTTCGGGTCGCGCCCGATATTCCCTTCGATGGTGCCGCTATCCTCTGCCAGGTCGCCCCAGACCAGTGCCACATAGAGGCGTTTGGTCTGTTTGTGGAAGAACTGGGCCGAGAGGTGCGTCTTGGCTTCGGGTGTCTTGGCCACCAACAGCAGCCCCGAGGTATCTTTATCGATGCGGTGCACTAACCCCAGACGGGGATCATCCGGCTCTGTGATATCCTCCTTGTGCAAGTAGTAGGCTACTGCGTTGACCAGCGTGCCGGTGTAGTTCCCGTGGCCGGGGTGGACCACCATGCCCGCAGGCTTGTTGATCACCATCAGGGTCTCATCTTCATACACAATGTTCAGCGGGATATCTTCGGGGATGATCTCCAGCTCATGCCTGGGACGGTCCATCACAATGGTGATCACATCGAGCGGCTTCACCTTGTAGCTGGCTTTCACCGGCTGGTCGTTCACCAGGATGCAGTGGGCGTCCGCCGCCTGCTGGACGCGATTGCGGGAGATCCCCTCAATCCGTACCGACAAAAACTTGTCGATCCGTAGCAGGTTCTGTCCCTTGTCCGCGACAAACCGATAATGCACATATCGCTGATTCTCCTCCCCGTTGTAATCGGGAAACGCCTCTTCCTCCGGAAGAAGATCGGTATCATCCAATAGATTGTCCGTCACAAGTCACCCCGTTAAAAAAATGTATCATCAATGGTTCCCTTACCCGAACGGTTCGTTTCTCCATGGTCCGACGGATCCGACGGAAGAGCATATTCATCGTTCAACTGCAGGGAGTCGTTAGCGGTGCTCCTTGTGACCACCAGTGTCAGGGGGGAGGCTGCCGGTATTTTTTCTTCCGCTGCCAATGTCCTGCCACGGTATTTCACTGCCACCACCAGTCCGGCATATTCCGACGGGATCTCTTCAATGGAGATCTGGTTGAATCCCATTGAGGTGAGGAGTGCCGTGGCCTGACGGGTGGAATAATCCTCCAACCCGGGTACAGCCACCAATTGGGGATTCCGGGAGTAAATGGTAATATAGATGGCGCGTCCTTTCTTCACTTTGTTTCCCGCCTTAGGGATCTGATCGATGATGGCTCCGGGTACCCCGTCGAGGGAATAAATGGAGTCCACAATCTCTGCATGCAATCCCTTTGCATGCAGGATGGCGTTGGCCTCTTTTGCCTGGAGCCCTTCGAGGGAGGGGATCCCCATATTCTGTCCGTGTCTGGTGTAGAGGTTGAGGAACAGTGTGGCGAGGAGCGCCAGCAGCATGCCGGTGGCGATGATCATCAGCAGATTCCTGATGATGTTGTTCCCAAAAAAGGTTTTCACGTTTTGTTTTTTACTCATAACGATCGATCAAATAGCTGTATAAGCCAAATCGTATGCAAAAGTACGAAAAAAAAAGACAGAGAGTGGGTATAGGGTGGAAAAAGAGAGGGGCGGACACAAAAAAGCAGGAATACGCTGCCAGACGTATTCCTGCTTGATGGGATAGATCGTTCTCAATTTTCGTCCGATACGGATAACCTTGTTCTGCCTTTGGCGCGACGGGATGCAAGCACTTTTCTCCCGTTCTTGGAAGCCATACGGCTGCGGAACCCGTGTTTGTTCTTTTTCTTTCTGTTCGAGGGCTGGAATGTACGTTTCATATTATATTATTATTGATGTATTGCGTTTTGAATTTACGGGGTGCAAAAATAGCAAAAAAAAATGAGCAAACCAATTTTCATGTCACAAAATTATCTTTTCTCTGATATAGAAGAGGAAGCTGTGAGAAGGGAGAAGATTTTTCTGAAAAATCACAGAAATGTTTTGTGCTTTCGGAAAAAGGCTCTATATTTGCACCCGCATTTAAAACGGCAAGCCGTTGAGCCAGGGTTCACGCCCGCAAAATGGCCCATTCGTCTATCGGCTAGGACATCAGATTTTCATTCTGGAAAGAGGGGTTCGATTCCCCTATGGGCTACTCATAATAAAGAATTAAACATACGCGTCAATCAAATGGCAAATCACAAATCATCAGACAAAAGAATCAGGCAGACCAAAGTACGTCGATTAACCAACCGGTATGCTTCCCGTACCACCCGGAGCAAAGTGCGCAAATTTCGTGCCCTGACCTCAAAAGAGGAAGCACAGAAGATGTATCCCGAGGTTTGTTCCATGTTGGATAAGTTGGCGAAGAAGAATGTCATTCACCAGAATAAGGCCAACAACCTGAAGTCAAAGCTGGCCTCGCATGTGAACAGCTTAAGCTGATTACTGCGGAATGCAAAAATAAAAACAGCCGGGCAGGATTGTTCGGCTTTTTTGTGTATGGAATCAGGCAAAGGGGTGCATGACCCGGGCCGCCATCAATCTTGCGATCTAAAAGCGTCGCCTTCATGCAGTTGAATCAGTAAGCGGACCCGGTGTCCGTTTTTTTTGTATCCATCGGGAAAGGTCTGCCCCTAAAAAAAACAAAAAGGGTTGGAGAAGAGGCGTTTTTTTCGTATATTTGTTCGGCTTTAGAAAAGTCATGCCATCCGGCGTAAGGCGTTCATACATATAGAGTTATAATTAAGAAAAAACATGTCAGAAGAAGAGAAGAAATCGGCTAGCGGTAATTATTCCGCACAAAATATCCAGGTATTGGAAGGTCTTGAAGCGGTACGCAAGCGCCCGGCCATGTATATCGGTGATGTGAGCGAGAAAGGATTGCACCATCTGGTTTATGAGGTGGTGGACAACTCGATTGACGAAGCGCTTGCCGGATATTGCACTGAGATCAATGTAATCATCAACGAAGATAATTCCATTACGGTGAAGGATAATGGACGCGGTATCCCGGTCGACTTTCACGCGAAGGAGAAGAAGTCGGCACTCGAGGTGGTGCTGACGGTGCTCCATGCCGGTGGCAAGTTCGACAAGGGCACCTATAAGGTGTCGGGTGGTCTGCACGGGGTGGGCGTATCGTGCGTGAATGCGCTTTCTATTTACCTCAAGGCGGAGATATATCGCAACGGCAAGATCTATGTCCAGGAATATTCAAAGGGCAAGCCCTATTCCGACGTGCAGATCGAGGGAGAGACCAACGAGACGGGGACCATTGTTACGTTCAAACCGGATGACACGATTTTTACCGTCCTGGAATACCGGTACGACACGCTGGCCACCCGCCTGCGGGAGTTGGCTTTCCTGAATGCGGGACTGACCCTCACGCTCACCGACAAGCGCAACCCCCGTGAGGATGGATCGTTCCGGACCGAACGGTTCTTCTCGGAAACGGGATTGGAGGAGTTTGTGATTTACATCGACAAAAACAAAGATTCGCTCATCCAGGACCCGATCCATATCATCACCGAGAAGAACGGCGTCCCGATTGAGATTGCGATGACCTATAATGATACTTACAACGAGAACATCTTCTCTTATGTGAACAACATCAACACCATTGAGGGTGGAACGCACCTCACCGGCTTTCGCAGGGGGCTCTCGCGTACCCTGAAGAAATATGCCGAAGACTCCAAGATGCTGGAGAAGGTGAAGGTGGAGATCAGTGGCGACGACTTCCGTGAGGGGCTCACCGCCGTGCTCTCAGTGAAGGTGGCGGAGCCGCAGTTCGAGGGACAGACCAAAACCAAACTGGGCAACAGCGAGGTGATCGGTGCCGTGGATCAGGCTATCGGTGAGGCACTGAAATATTACCTCGAGGAGCATCCGAGAGAAGCAAAGCTGATCGTGGAGAAGGTGATCCTGGCAGCCACAGCTCGTCAGGCGGCCCGCAAGGCGCGGGAGATGGTGCAGCGCAAGTCACCCCTCTCGGGTGCCGGGTTGCCGGGTAAGCTGGCCGACTGTTCCAGTAAGGATCCCGAGGTGAGTGAGATCTTCCTGGTGGAGGGTGACTCTGCCGGGGGCACAGCCAAGCAGGGACGCAACCGCATCTTTCAGGCGATCCTGCCACTGCGCGGTAAGATCCTCAATGTGGAGAAAGCCATGCCGCACAAGGTGCTGGAGAGCGAGGAGATCAAGAATATCTACACGGCGCTGGGGGTCACCATCGGTACGGACGAGGACACCAAGGAGCTCAACATTGCGAAGCTCCGTTATCATAAGATCATCCTGATGACGGATGCCGATGTGGACGGCAGCCACATCGATACGCTGATCCTTACCTTTTTCTTCCGTTATATGCGCGTACTCATTGAGAAGGGGTATGTCTATATTGCCACACCGCCGCTTTATCTCTGTAAGAAGGGAAAGGTGGAAGAGTATTGCTACAACGAACAGCAGCGGAGGAATTTCATTGACCAGTATGGCGACGGCAACGAGAACGCCATCCATACCCAGCGCTACAAAGGTCTCGGGGAGATGAACGCCGAGCAGCTGTGGCATACCACGATGGAACCCGAGAACCGATTGTTGAAACAGGTGACCATTGAGAATGCCGCCGACGCGGATATCATCTTCACGATGCTGATGGGCGAAGAAGTGGCCCCGAGACGTGAGTTTATCGAGGAGAATGCCACCTATGCCAACATCGATGCGTAAGTAACAGCCTGACGTGATGAAACAACCTCCCGGCCTGAGGCCCCACGACAGGGCCGTGATCCTCTCCCCCGCGGGCAGGATCGATGCGGAAACCGTGCATGGTGCGGTTGCAGTGCTGAGAGAGTGGGGATTAGAACCGGAGATTGCATCACATGCGCTCAGCGCAAAGGGCCGTTTCAGTGGCAGGGTGGAGGAGAGACGGGCTGACCTGCAGCTGGCGTTCGATGACCCTGCCGTGCGGTTGGTCTTTTGCGCCCGTGGAGGTTACGGAGTGGTGCACTTGCTTCCCTCTCTCGACTTCACCGCGATCAGGGCGTACCCGAAATGGGTGGTCGGCTACAGCGATATCACCGCTCTCCATGCCGCCCTGCAGCTGCACGGGATCGCCTCCCTGCACGGACCGATGGCGAAGCATCTGGCTGAGGAGGGTGCCGGCGACAGAGCCGTGCAGTTCACTCACGATGTGTTGACCGGCAAACCGGTGGCGTATCAGCTTCCCGTGAGAGAGCACGGATTAATGAATCGTACCGGCACAGCCACCGGAAGGCTTTTCGGCGGCAACCTGTCGGTGTTCACCTCTTTGCTCGGCACACAATTTGTCCAAATCCCCCAAGGTGGCATTTTCTTTCTGGAAGATATCGGGGAGACTCCTTATAAGGTGGACCGGATGATTCACCAGCTCCGACTTGCCGGTATCTTTGACCGGATCGGCGGCATGATCGTCGGCCGATTCACCGAATATGAGGAGGATGAGCAGATGGATGCCCCTCTTCTTCAGTCGATACGAGCTGTGGTGGAAGCGTATGAGTTCCCTCTTTGTTTCGGTTTTCCTGTGGGACATGTCAGGGAGAACTATCCCCTGGTGATGGGGGTGCGGGCGCAACTCACCGTGACGGAGCAATCGGTCTCTTTCACACAATCAATCAACAGATCATGATCATCGGTACGGAGCTATTATTACTTACAGGGTCGGTATTGTTCTTTATCAGCATGCTGGTGGGCAAGGCGGGTCACCGTTTCGGCGTGCCGGTGCTGTTGCTGTTCCTGCTGGTGGGGATGCTCTTCGGCTCCGACGGCTTCGGACTGATGTTCGAGAATGTGCAGACCGCTCACACCATCGGCACCCTCTGTCTCTGTATCATTCTCTTCTCGGGGGGGCTTGATACCCGTTTTTCCGATATCCGGCCGGTGATCGTACCGGGGGTGGTGCTGGCTACCCTGGGGGTGTTCCTTACGGCGATCATTACCGCCCTGTTTACCTGGTGGCTCTCGGGAAAGATGTTCCCCGCACTGGGTGTCGGCCTGCTGACGGCACTGCTGCTGGCATCCACCGTCTCTTCTACCGACTCGGCATCGGTATTCGGGATCCTCCGCTCTAAGGGGTTGGTGCTGAAGCATAATCTCCGTCCTCTGCTGGAGTTGGAGAGCGGTAGCAATGATCCGATGGCCTACATGCTTACGGTCCTCTTTATGGGGATCATCCAGTCGGGCAAAGACCCCAACCTCTTCCTGGTGATCGGCAACATCCTGCTACAGCTGGTTGTCGGTGCGCTGATCGGCTATTTCATGGGACGTCTTGCCGTGCGGCTGATCAACGGTATCCGCATGGACAACGCTTCCCTCTATCCGGTTCTGTTGCTGGTACTGGGTATCTTTATTTTCGCCGCCACATACTTTGTCAAGGGAAACGGCTACCTGGCCATCTATATTGCCGGCCTGGTGATCGGAAACTCCCGGTTTGTACACAAGCGAACCTCCATGAAGTTTATGGATGGCTTTGCCTGGATGAGCCAGATCATGCTTTTCCTCACCCTCGGACTGCTGGTGAATCCGGCCGAGTTGTTGAAGGTACTGTTTCCGGCACTCTTCATTGCTCTCTTTATGACCTTTTTCGCCCGTCCCCTTTCGGTTTTTCTTACCCTTATTCCTTTTCGCAAGATAGGGTTCCGGGATAAGCTCTATGTCTCGTGGGTAGGGCTCAGGGGCGCCGTGCCGATCATCTTTGCCATCATGCCACTGGCAGAAGGAATAGAAGGTGCCCGGTGGATCTTCAATATTGTCTTTGTGATCACCATCGTCTCCCTGTTGCTGCAGGGAACCTCATTGCCGCTGGTGGCCAAGTGGCTGAAGTTGGCCGACAAACCGGTAACCTACAAAGCGTTTGAAGATTTTGATGTGGAGTTTTCGGAAGAGATCAAGTCGGCCATGACCGAGATCCTGATCTCTGCGGAGACGCTGAAGTATGGGAAGAACCTGATCGAGATGCCGCTGCCCGACAAGACACTGGTGGTGATGGTGAAACGGGGAGAGCAGTACTTTGTGCCGACCGGCCAAACGGCACTCTATGCCGGCGACAAGCTGCTGGTGATCTCCGACGATGAGGAGGCACTGAGAGAGACTTATACCAATATGGGGATCTATGACTTCTCCTACCAGAAGAATCGGTAGTGGAGATGAGATGGAGCCCGATTGAGAAAGACTGAATGAGATTGAAACAGATAGATAATCATAAAACAGGGATGAAAAGAGCAGAAACGTTTTCATTAATGGTGGTGCTGACGGGGAGCTTGCTGGGTATGGGATCATGCAACTCCTGCCAGTCGGGCAAAAAAGCGGCTGTTGCAGAGGTGTATCAGCCGCAGTCTCCCTTGTTCGATGCCGATAGTGCTTATCGGTTTGTGGAAGAGCAGGTGGCGTTCGGTCCACGAGTGCCGGGCACCCCGGCACATGAAGCCTGCGGCGACTATTTGGCGGCGAAGCTGACTGCCTTCGGGGCGCAGGTGACAGAGCAGCAGTCTGATGTGACCCACTATGACGGGAGGAAGCTTCCGATGCGTAACATTATTGGCAGCTATTCGCCTGAGAAGGAGACAAGAGTGCTGCTCTTTGCCCACTGGGATTCGCGCCCTTTTGCCGATGAGGAGAGCGAGGAGGCCAGACAGCGGCAGCCCATTGCCGGGGCAGACGACGGTGCCAGCGGCGTGGGGGTGCTGCTGGAGATTGCCCGCCAGCTGCAGCAGCAGCTCCCGGAGATAGGGGTCGACCTTATTTTCTTCGACCTGGAGGACTGGGGGCAGCCCTCTTTCGAACGTCAACAGACGAAGGGTGACTGGTGGTGTGTGGGATCACGCTACTGGGCGAAACAGCCGCATGTGGAGAACTACCGGGCGAAATACGGCATCCTGCTGGATATGGTGGGAGCGGCTAACGCTACCTTTATGAAGGAGGGTTACTCGCTGCAGTATGCCTCCGGCATCGTGGAGAGGGTGTGGAGCATCGCCCGCAAACTGGGATACGGAAACTATTTTCCGGTGCAGCAGGGAGGTTATATCACCGATGACCATCTATCGGTCAACGAGATGAAGCGCGCCCCCAGCATCGACATCATCAACCTGAAAAGAGATACCCGCACCGGTTTCGCTCCGTACTGGCATACCCTGAACGACGATATGCGCAACATCGACCGCAACACCCTGAAGGCAACCGGACAGACGGTGCTGGAGGTGCTCTATACGGAAAAATAACTGCAGGCAGAGACCGGAGGCAGTTATGCAATTTTTATTGTAGAATATGCAGACAATCAACGAAATACAACAGGAGATTATTGATGAGTTCAGCATCTATGATGACTGGATGGACAAATATGCGATCATTATTGAACAGGGCAATGCATTGGAGCCGCTCGACGAGAAAGATAAAACCCCCGGAAACATCATCGAGGGGTGTCAAAGCCGCGTATGGCTGCAAAGCGATTACCGCGACGGGAGACTCTGGTTTCAGGCGGAGAGCGACGCCATCATTGTGAAGGGGCTGCTGGCCCTGGTGCTGCGCGTCTTCAACGGCCGTACACCCGATGAGATCATCGGCACCGACCTGCGTTTTATGAAGGAGATCGGTCTCACCGAGCATCTGTCGCCCACCCGTTCCAATGGATTGCTGTCGGTGATCAAACAGATCCGCTTATACGCCATCGCTTATAAAGCGAAAGAGGAGAAGCAGTGATCTCTTTTTTTTTCGGGTGGCCCTGCACAACCATTAATCTTCTCGGATGCCGGCCGGCAGACAACAGGGATCCTCTCTGAAAAAGTGTCAGCCGCCGTTCCGGCTCATCTCTTCCGACCGCTTTCGGGCAGCGTCGAGGACCCCTTCAAAATGTTTCCCGATCTTGTGGGTCTGGAAGTACTCAAGCCCCGCCTGGGTGGTGCCTCCCTTGCTGGTGATGTGGCGGATCAGTTCCTCGATGCTGTGTTGCTGCTGGTTTTGTGCGAAATAGAGGGTGGTGCCGCGCGTGAGCTCCAGCAGCAGCTCATCCAGCAGTGGTCCCGGCAAGTTCAGCTCCTGCATCTTCTCCTTAAAGATCCGGATGAAGGCCAGGATGAAGGCCGGCCCGCTCCCGAAGACGGAGGTGAAGAGGTCGAAGCCGCTCTCCTCGAGCTCCACCGCCTTTCCCAGCTTTTCCAACAGGGTGAAGATCTCCATGGCCTTGTCGTCTCCCAGCCGGTTGGTGCAAAATGCGGTCACCGACATGCGGTAAGCGATGGCCAGGTTGGGCATGATGCGCACTATCAGCCGGTCATCACCCAGGTACCGCTCGATATAGGCGATGCTCTTGCCCGCAACGGGCGAGACGATGGTTTTTCCGGTAAGGTCGCACTCCTTCAGCTGAAGGAGAATGCCGGCCAGATCCTGCGGTTTCACTGCCAGCCAGAGCACATCGGCAACAGAGACCAGTTGTTCAAGTTTCTCGCAGAACGGGATGGGTAGCTCCTTGCCGCTACGGGCGAAATAGGTAAATTCCATCCCTTCTTCTTCCCTGAGTCCCTCATATATGGCCCGGGCAAGGTTGCCAAAGCCGATAAATCCATGTTTCATTCTCTTTATTTTTTTGTGTTCCGGCAGGGTGTTGTCCTGTCAGCTCTGCCGGGGGAGTGTACTGAACCGGGTGTAGGGGATCTCTTCATTCATGGCGCGAATGATATGGTTGGCCCGCTGTCCGTTCACGATCCACATCTCCACCCCTTTTCTCATGCAGATCTCAGCCGCATGCACCTTCGATGACATGCCGCCGGTGCCGAGGGCAGAGACCTTCTCCTCAACGCATCCCTTGATGGCATTCAGGTCGGAGACCTCGGTGATCAGTCGTGCGTCGGCATGCAGGTGGGGGTTCTTGTCGAAGATGCCGTCGATGTCGGAGACCAGGATCAACAGGTCGGCTTCTGTGATCACCGCCACCAGTGCGGAGAGCTTGTCGTTGTCCCCCAGCACGATCTCCTCGATGGAGACGGTGTCGTTCTCATTCACGATGGGGATGTAACCGGCCTGCCAGAGACGCCTGATGGTGTTGCGCGTGTTCTCATTGGCCACGGGGTTCTCAAAATCACGGTAGGTGAGCAGGATCTGTGCGATGTTGAGTCCGAAGGTGGAGAAGATGGTGTCGTAGAGCTCCATCAGCCTGGTCTGCCCGATGGCAGCCATCGCCTGCTTCGAGTCCACGTTCCGTTGGTAACCGTTGATCTCGACGAACTGACGGGCGGTGGCGATGGCGCCGGAGGAGACGATCACCACATCATATGTTTCCTTGAGTTCTACGATCTGCCTGGCCAGGCTTTCGATCACCGCAAAGGAGATGCGGTTGGTACCGGCTGTCAGCGTGGAGGTGCCTATTTTTATGATCAGTTTTTTTTTCAT
>JAQVWR010000027.1:0-11893 GCA_028709605.1 Proteiniphilum sp. | reverse complement strand
CCACATCATATGTTTCCTTGAGTTCTACGATCTGCCTGGCCAGGCTTTCGATCACCGCAAAGGAGATGCGGTTGGTACCGGCTGTCAGCGTGGAGGTGCCTATTTTTATGATCAGTTTTTTTTTCATGCAATACAAATGATTGACTTCAAAGGTGCCGACTGATTTCCTCATTTCCTCATTCGCGGATATGCCCTTCACCATACACGAACCATTTATTGGTTACTAACTCCTGCGCCCCGAGGGGACCACGGAAGTGGAGCTTTTGCGTGCTGATGGCGATCTCGGCGCCGACACCGAACTGGCCGCCGTCGGTAAAGCGGGAGGAAGCATTGTGGTAGACGGCCGCGCAGTCTGTCTCTTCCATAAACCGATCGGCTTGATCGGTGTCATTGGTGACGATCACTGCCGTATGCCCGCCGGAGTAGCGGTTGATCATCTCCACCGCTTCACTCATCTCCTCCACCACGGCAATGTAGAGCTTCGGTGCCAGGTATTCTTTGCACAGGGTGGCGGCGTTTTCCTCCACATGTATGGCGGGAGAGTAGGCTGCCACATCGCGGTTGCCCCACACGCCGATCCCTTTCTCTCCGAGACGACCGACTAACTGTGCCACTTTCTCTCGCAACCGGGGAAGGTTTTTGTGAATCAGCACTTTGTCGATGGCGTTGCAGACACTGATGCGTTGTTTGCCGTTGACCACCAGACGAATGGCCATCTCGAAATCGACATCCTCATCAATGAAGAGGAAGTTATTGCCGCGACCACTGATGATCACCGGTACCGAGGCATGCTCCTGCACGAAGCGGATCAGCCCTTCACCGCCGCGGGGGATGATCAGATCCACCTTATGGTTGTTCTCCCGGATGAGCCGCTGCGTCTCCTCGCGGGTGAGGTTCAGGTACTCCACATAGTGGCGATCTTCGCCGCAGGCCATAAGGGCTTCCTGCCAGAGTCGGGTCAGCAGGGTATTGGTATGCAACGCTTCTTTACCACCCTTCAGCAGGATGCGGTTGCCCGCCTTGAAGGCGGTGGCTGCCGCTTCGATGGTCACGTCGGGACGTGATTCGTAAATGATCAGGATGGTGCCGAAAGGAACGGTGCGGTTGGAGATGCGCAATCCGTCTTCACGGGTATGTTCATAGATGATTTTTCCTTCGGGATCGGACTGTGATGCAACCTCCTCTAAGGAGCGGATCATCCCGTCAATCTTCTGCTCATCCACTTTCAGCCGGTCTCTCATGGAGTCGTCCATGTCGGGAAAGGTAGCCATATCGGCAGCATTGGCACGCATGATCTCATGCCTGCTCCGGTGGAGCAGCTGGGTAAGGGTGGATAAAACGCTGTTTTTTAAGGAGCTCTTCATTTTTCCGTAAAAAAAGAAATCATTCAGGCCCCAAAGGTAACAAATTAATCCTTATCTGCTTTTTTTTCTGCCAGAAAGGTTCGTGCTTGGTGGGGACTGTCCATTCCCGGCATTCATACATATGTGCTTGCACACCTGAACCAATCAGTGCGTTTATTGGTTGATTCCGACGCGGTTCAGGATGAAGGCGAACTCGAAGGCGGTATCGTGGATGCCGTCGTAGCGTCCGGTGGCGCCGCCATGACCGGAGTCCATGTTCATGTGCAAGAGCAGGATGTTGTCGTCAGTCTTTAGCGCCCGCAGTTTGGCCGTCCACTTCGCCGGCTCATGGAAGAGTACCTGTGAGTCGTTGAGGCCGCCGGTGACCAGGATGTTGGGGTACTCTTTTGCCTCCACGTTGTCGTAGGGCGAGTAGGAGAGCATATAATTGAAATACTCCTCCTCGTTGGGATTGCCCCACTCCTCATATTCACCCGTGGTGAGGGGGAGCGTGTCGTCGAGCATGGTGGTTATCACATCCACAAAGGGTACCTGTGCCACGATGGTTTGGTAGAGGTCGGGCCGCATGTTGGCCACGGCACCCATCAGCAGTCCCCCGGCGCTGCCGCCCATGGCTGCCAGCCTGTCGGAGGAGGTATATCCGTCGGCAATCAGCTTCTCGCTGCAGGCGATAAAGTCGGTGAAGCTGTTTTTCTTTTTCAGCAGCTTGCCCTCTTCATACCATTGTTCACCTAAGTCGCTGCCGCCGCGGATCTGTGCGATGCCAAAGACGAAGCCGCGGTCGATGAGGCTGTAGAAGCCGGCACTGAAGAAGACGTCGGAGCTGTGGCCGTAACTGCCGTAGGAGTAGAGCAGGGCCGGGTTGCTGCCGTCTCTTTTCAGGCCTTTGCGGTAGACGATGGCCATCGGCACCTTTACCCCGTCGGGAGCATTGGTCCAGAGACGTTCCACTACGTAGTGATCTGGGTTGAAGCCGGAGGGGATCTCCTGCTCTTTAAGCTTCACCGTCTTGCCGGTGGCGATATGATATTCATAGAGGGTGGTGGGACGGTTCAGCGAGGTATAGGTGTAGCGGAAGGTGGTGGCGTCATACTCCGGGTTGCCGCTCAGTGAGGCGGTGTAGACCGGTTCGGGGAAAGTGATGGTGGTTGTTTCTCCTCCGGCGAGGGGGGTGACGGTGATCTCGCTCAGGCCGTTGATGCGTCGCTCTACCAGCAGGTGATCTTTGAGAACATCGATCCCTTCTATGCGGGCGTCGCTGCGGTGGGGAATCATCTCTTTCCAGACGGAACGGTTCTCAAACCCGGTGCGGGGTACTTCATAGATCATGCCGTTGAGTTTCACTTTGTCTTTGTAGCGCACAAAGAAATGATCTTTGTGGGGATAGACCGAGTATTCTACATCCTGCATGCGGGGAAGGAAGAGGGTAAAGCGATCCAGGGGCCTGTCGGCGGAGATGAACCGCTCCTCGGAGGTGGTAGAGCTGACGCTGCTGATGAAGAGATATTCTTTGGTCTTGCTGCCGGAGACATAGGTGGAGAAACGGGCATCCGTCTCTTCGTAGAGGAGGGTGCCCTGCCGCTCGTGGAGTGCCTGCCGGTAGATGCGGTTGGAACGCAGCGTCGGGTCGATGGTACTGTAGAACAGTGTCTTGTTGTCGTTTGCCCAGGCTACCGAAGCGGCACCGGTGACGGTGAAGCCAATCTCCTCATCGCTCTGCAGATCCTTGATCTTCATCACATACTCTGCATAGGAGCCGGTCTCGTTAAAGAGGTAGGCTACCTTGCCGTTGTCTGGGCTGACTGAGTAGCCGCCAAAAATGAATGCCGGCTTTCCTTCAGCCATCGCGTTGAGGTCGAAGAGGATCTCCTCGGCTGCCTCCATCGATCCCTTGCGGCGGCAGTAGGTACGGTACTGCTTTCCCTTCTCCGTGCGACTGTAGTAGTAATAACCGTCATGGTAGGAGGGGTAGCTTTCGTCATCCTCCCTGATGCGCCCCACGATCTCCTTGTAGAGGGTCTCCTGCAGTGCTTTGGTGGATGCCATTACTGTATCGGTGTAAGCGTTTTCCGCGTTGAGGTAGTCAATAACTTTGGGATTATGCTTGTCTTTCAACCAGAAATAGTTGTCGATGCGTGTCTGCCCGAAACGAATGAAAGTGTCGGGGATCACCTCCGCTACGGGAGGCACAGGAAAGTCGGATTGTTTCAATGTCTTGATCTCTTTGTTCGTGTCGCTGCACGAGGTGAATGTGAATAAAAAGGTTACGACAGGTAACCACCAGCTTGTAGGTTTCATACGACGGGTCTTTTAAGGTTTCTGAAGAGTACAAATATACATCTTTCAGGCGAAACAGCTGCCATGCACAATCTTTTTCTTTAGCATCTGCATGGCTGTTCGGTGGAGGTGACGAAGGAGATGATGATGATCGCTCTGAAGAGGGATGTTGGGGGTTACTCCAGGTAGGTGTATCCGTAGAGACCGGAGCGGTAGTTGGAGAGAAACTCTTTCCCTTCTTCGATGGAGATCTTGCCCTGTTTTACGGAGCTCATTACCCATGTCTCAACGGTGCGTACCAGCTTCTTGGCATTGTACTGGGCATATTCGAGCACCTCGGCCACCGACTCGCCGTCGATCACCTGGTCAATTTTATAACCCGACTCGTCGGTGGAGACATGCACTACATTGGTGTCGCCGAAGAGGTTATGCAGGTCGCCCAGGATCTCCTGGTAGGCCCCCACCAGGAAGACGCCGATGTAATAGGGTTCATCTTTCTTCAACGTATGTACCGGCAGGTAGGATGTACGAAAGCCGTCCTGTGAGGCGAAGTTAGCGATCTTGCCGTCGGAGTCGCAGGTGATGTCCTGCAGTGTGGTCGTTTTCCCGGGCCGCTCATCCAACCGGTGGATGGGGATGATGGGGAAGATCTGGTCGATGGCCCATGAGTCGGGCAGCGACTGGAACAGGGAGAAGTTGCAGAAATATTTGTCGGGGAGGAGGGTGCCCAGCTGGCGCAGCTCCTCGGGTGCATGCTTGGTACGGTTGCTGGTGATATTGATCTCACGGGCGATCGAGAAATAGAGTTGTTCCACTTGGGCGCGTGTCTTCAGGTCGAGCATGCCGAGGCTGAAGAGGTCGAGCGACTCATCACGGATCTGCTGGGCATCGTGCCATGCTTCGAGCATGCGTGCCTGGGTAAGCGATTCCCAGATGTTGTACAGCTCTTTGACCAGCTCATGGTCGTTTTCCTGGATATCCTGATCCTCCGGCCACTCGGGCAGAGTGGCCGTTTCCAGTACCTCGAACACCAGTACGGAGTGGTGGGCTGTGAGGGCACGGCCCGACTCGGTGATGATGTTGGGGTGGGGAATGCCGTTCTTGTTGGCCGCATCCACAAAGGTGAAGATCGAGTCGTTCACATACTCCTGAATGGAGTAGTTGATGCTGTTCTCGGTGAAAGAGGAACGGGTTCCGTCGTAGTCGACCCCCAGCCCGCCGCCGATATCGACAAACTCGATCTTGAAGCCCATGGCGTGCAACTGCACATAGAACTGTGCTGCCTCGCGCAGGGCGGTCTTGATGCGACGTATCTTGGTGATCTGGCTGCCGATATGGAAATGGATCAGCCGAAAGCATTCGGAGAAGTTATTCTCCCTGAGCACCTCCAGCGCTTCCAGCAGCTCGCTTGAGTTGAGGCCGAACTTGCTGCCGTCGCCCCCCGATTCTTCCCACTTGCCGCTGCCGGAGCTGGCCAACTTTACCCGGATGCCGATATTGGGTTTTACCTTGAGCCGCTTGGCGATCCGGATCGTCAGATCCAGCTCGTTGAGCTTTTCTACTACGATAAACACTTTCTTGCCCATCTTTTGTGCCAGCAGAGCCAGCTCGATATAACTCTCGTCCTTGTATCCGTTGCAGATAATGAAGGAGTTGGTGTCGGTGTTGATGGCCAGCACTGCATGCAGCTCCGGCTTGGAGCCCGCCTCCAGGCCTATGTTGAACCGCTTGCCGCTGGAGACGATCTCCTCCACCACCTGCCGCATCTGGTTCACCTTGATGGGGTAGACAATGTAGTGCAGTGCTTTATAGTCATACTCTTTGGAGGCGATGGCGAAGCTGTTGGAGAGCTTCTCGATCCGGTTGTCCAGGATCTGGGGAAAGCGGAGCAGCACGGGAGCCGATACATCGCGCAGGTAGAGCTCGCGCATCAGTTCACTGATGTCTACGCTGCCGCCCTCTTTCTTGTGGGGGGTGACCTGTACATGTCCCTTTTCGTTGATGGAGAAGTAACCGTTTCCCCAGCCGTTGATGTTGTACAACTCTTCCGAATCTTCAATACGCCATTTTCTCATTCCGGTAAAACAATTAAAATAATGCAGATAATTTTTGTGCGTACAAAAATACACATTTATTTGGTCATGAGGCAGGCAGACGGAAGAAATGATTCAGAAAAGCCCTTGTTTGCGGGGAAACGTGGTTAATATCGTGAGATTTGATTCAAAGCACAAAAATAGTGAAATTTAAGTCATCCTGTTTTTAGTCATGTGTGCTTTTATAATCGAAAGCTTTCAATATGTCAGGAAAGAACTGTTTTTTCAAAAAAATCAAGTCAAATAATGATCTTTTTAATAAAATTATTATACCTTTGTTCTTGATAATTAACTTATTTAATCTTCATTGTTATGAAAAGAAATGCCATTATCATTGGAGCTGCCGGAAGGGACTTCCATAACTTCAACACATTTTTCAGGGAGAATAAGCATTACCGTGTAGTTGCTTTTACGGCAGCACAGATTCCGTATATCGACGGAAGGGTTTATCCTGCTGTTCTCGCGGGAAAAGAACTTTATCCCGAAGGAATCCCTATTGTGCTGGAATCTGAATTGCCGGTGTTGATCAGAGAGAAAAATGTACAAGACTGCATTTTTTCATACAGCGATGTGCCTTATCCGAAGCTGATGCACTTGAGTGCGGTGGTAAACGCAGCGGGAGCGAACTTTATTTTGCTGGGGCCGAACGAAACCATGCTTAAGAGCACGAAACCTGTGATAGCTGTCGTTGCTACACGCACGGGATGCGGTAAGTCGCAAACTTCGAGAGCTGTGGTGGAAAACCTGATGAAGCGCGGATTAAAAGTGATCGCCGTACGCCATCCGATGCCATACGGTGACTTGGCGGTACAGGCTGTGCAACGATTTGCCACGTTAGATGATTTGAAAAGGCACAAATGCACCATCGAAGAAATGGAGGAATATGAGCCCCATGTGGTCAGGGGTAATGTTATTTACGCCGGCGTCGATTATGAAAGGATTTTGCGGCAGGCTGAGGAAGACCCCGATGGATGTGACGTGATTTTGTGGGATGGCGGGAACAACGATTTCTCGTTTTTTAAACCCGATCTTACCATCACTGTGGCTGATCCGCATCGTGCCGGAGCTGAAGTGAATTATTATCCCGGGGAAGTGAATTTAAGGCTTGCCGACGTAGTAGTTATCAATAAAATGGATACGGCCTCTCCGGAAGGTATTCGAACCGTTCGTGACAATATTGCCAGAACAAATCCGACAGCCACGGTAATCGATGCGGCCAGTCCCGTTAAAGCAGATAATCCCGGATTAATACGGGGAAAGCGTTGCCTGATTGTCGAAGATGGCCCAACATTGACTCACGGCGAGATGAAGATCGGTGCAGGTACCGTTGCTGCACAGAAATATGGATGTGCGGAAGCCGTTGACCCGCGTCCTTTTGTCGTGGGTGAATTAGCGAATACGTTTGCTGCTTATCCCCGTATCGGCACTGTCCTTCCAGCCATGGGTTATAGCGACCGGCAACTTAAGGACTTGGAGACAACCATTAACCGTGCGGATTGCGATACGGTTGTCATTGGTACACCCATCGACTTGAACCGGTTGATAAACATTCAGAAACCGGTTGTGCGGGTTCATTACGATTTGCAGGAAATTGGCACTCCTACGTTGAAAGAGGTATTGGACGATTTTGTGAAGCGATACAACCTGAAATAAAAGGTCGGAACCGGCCGGTTTTACTGAGGCGCTTCTTCAACGATTCCACCCATTTTTCGATGTGTTCATCACAGCTCTTTTTGTGCTACCGGTTATTGCATTGATAGCCTCCTCTTCTTGCGAAAAAAACGGAGAGCAACTCAATAACCGGTAGCTGCCCGTATAGGTTGTTTTAAGGTGTGATCCCGGCACAGGCAGGTCTTGTCGGGATTTTTTTTGGTCTGTTTTTCCCATTTGTTTGTTGTACCGTTTATCTAATTGTATAATAGGGAAGTTGGACGAAAAGGAAAACTATTTATCATTTCAGATGAGTTAACGATCATGTTTACAAGCATATATCTTTTTTATAGGAAAACTTTTCTTTTTTTTTGATAAATACATTTGGTTTTATTTTGTGATTTTGAAAACTTTCTGTAAACTTGCATAGCCAAATCGGGGCCATTGATGACTACCCGCGTTTGTTTTGGAAGGTCTGGGAAACGTCATCATCATTTTAATATATTCATTTAAAAATCAACCTGCTGATGAAAAAAAAAACATACACTTTCGACGAAGCCTATCAGGCCTCGTTGGAGTATTTTAAAGGTGATGAGCTTGCCGCCAAGGTGTGGGTGAGCAAGTATGCACTCAAGGACAGCCAAGGGGAGATCTACGAGAAGACCCCCGAGGATATGCATTGGCGACTGGCCAAAGAAGTTGCCCGGATTGAAAGGAAATACAGCAATCCGCTGAGCGAGCAGGAGCTGTTCGACTTGTTCGACCGGTTCCGCTATATCATCCCTCAGGGGAGCCCTATGACCGGTATCGGCAATAACTACCAGGTGGCCTCTCTCTCCAACTGTTTCGTGATCGGGATGGATGGTAACGCCGACTCCTATGGCGCGATCATCCGTATCGATGAGGAGCAGGTGCAGCTGATGAAGCGCCGCGGTGGCGTGGGGCACGACCTGTCGCATATCCGTCCCAAAGGATCGCCGGTAAAAAACTCCGCGCTGACCTCGACCGGGCTGGTTCCTTTTATGGAGCGATACTCTAACTCTACCCGTGAGGTGGCGCAGGATGGCCGCCGAGGAGCGCTGATGTTGAGCGTGTCAATCAAGCATCCTGATTCGGAGAATTTTATCGATGCCAAGCTGGAACAGGGGAAGGTGACCGGTGCCAATATCTCGGTGAAGATCGACGATGCGTTTATGGAAGCCGCTGCCGAGGGGAAGCCCTATGTGCAGAAGTATCCCATTGATGCCGACCAGCCGAAGTATGAGAAGACGATCAACGCAAAGGAGCTGTGGAACAAGATCATCCACAACGCCTGGCGGTCGGCCGAGCCGGGCGTGCTCTTCTGGGATACCATCATCCGCGAGTCGGTGCCCGACTGCTATACGGACCTGGGTTTCAGGACGGTGTCCACCAACCCCTGCGGCGAGATACCATTGTGTCCCTACGATAGTTGCCGGTTGCTGGCGATCAACCTCTACTCCTACGTGGTGAATCCTTTCCGCGAGGATGCCCGTTTCGATTTTGACCTGTTTGGCAAGCATGTACAGCTGGCACAACGCATCATGGATGACATCATCGACCTGGAATCGGAGAAGATTGACATGATCCTGCATAAAATTGATTCAGACCCGGAATCGGAAGAGGTGAAGTCGTCGGAACGAAATCTCTGGCTCAAGATCCAAAACAAAACGCTGCAAGGACGCCGTACCGGCGTGGGCATCACTGCCGAAGGGGATATGCTCGCCGCACTCGGTATCCGCTACGGCAGCGATGAGGGAAACGATTTTTCGGAGAAGGTGCAGCGTGAGGTGGCGCTCAACGCCTACCGCTCTTCGGTGGAGATGGCCCGTGAACGGGGTGCTTTCGAGATCTTTGACGCTGACAGAGAGAAAAACAATCCCTTTATTCTTCGCTTGAAAGAGGCTGACGGTCAGCTTTATGATGATATGGTGAAGTATGGAAGACGCAATATCGCCTGTCTGACTATTGCCCCTACCGGCACCACCAGCCTGATGTCGCAAACCACCTCCGGGATCGAGCCGGTTTTTCTCCCTGTGTATACGCGTCGCCGCAAGGTGAACCCGAGCGACAAGGATGTAAAGATCGATTTTGTGGATGAGAACGGCGACTCCTGGGAGGAGTATACCGTGTTCCACCATAAGTTTGTCACCTGGATGGAAGCAAACGGCTACTCTGTTACACGGCGCTATACCAAGGCGGAGATCGAGGAGATGGTGGCGCGTTCGCCTTACTACAAGGCTACCTCGAACGATGTGGACTGGATGCAGAAGGTGAAGATGCAGGGACGGGTGCAGAAGTGGGTGGATCACTCCATCAGCGTCACCATCAACTTGCCGGCCGAGGTGTCGGAAGAACTGGTAGGCGAGCTCTATATGGAAGCCTGGAAGAGCGGTTGCAAGGGTTGCACCGTTTATCGTGACGGTTCGCGTGCCGGTGTGCTGATCTCGAATGATAAGGAGGAGAAAGAGGAGCAGCAAGGAAAAGAGGACGAGTGCTTCGAGATGCCAACTGTTGTCACTTCACGACCCATTGAGCTGGAGGCCGATGTGATCAAGTTCCAAAACAACAAGGAGAAGTGGATTGCCTTTATCGGGTTGTTGAACGGCCGGCCTTATGAGATCTTTACCGGTATCAACGATGAAGATGATGGCATCATGATTCCCAAAAATGTCACCTCCGGCAAGATCATCAAGGCGTATGACAATGACGGACGGAAGCATTATGACTTCCAGTTCCAGAACCGGAGGGGTTACAAGGTGACCATTGAGGGACTGGACGGCAAGTTCAATCCGGAGTACTGGAACTATGCCAAACTGATCTCTGGCGTACTGCGCTACGGCATGCCCATCGACCAGGTGATCAAATTGGTGTCGGGGCTGGAGCTCGACAGTGAGACCATCAACACCTGGAAGAACGGAGTGGAGCGGGCACTGAAGAAATACCTGCCCAATGAGACAGAGGCCAAGGGGTTGAAGTGCCCCGTCTGCGGACAAGAGACGCTGGTTTATGAAGAGGGGTGCCTCAAATGCCGTAACTGCGGTGCCTCCAGGTGTGGGTGATACCCGGCAGCCAATCAGGGCAAAGCGTGGCCGGGTTCCTTCGTTGTCGGTGAGCAGGCAGTTCTACGGTGCGACTTATCTGCTGGACAGGATTGGTGAGAAGATTGGCCTTGTTGAGGATCTTCATTTGTGTTTTTCTGATAATTACAAGATGATCCGGTCGATAGCGTACTTCCTCATTCTTGAGGAAAGCAGTCTCTTGTTCCGATTCGGCCGATGGGGTCATCTGCATCGGCATCCTTACGGTAGAGATATTGCCTCCCAAAGAAGCAGCGAGCTGCTGGCCGGTATTACCGAGGAGCAGAAGCAACGGTTCTTCCGGCTTCGGGGAAGGGCCCAGACAAGCGGCAATGGACGAGGCTAAAAGTCGGTTCGGCTTCTTTGTGCTGCTCAGCAATGAGGTAAGGACCTCGCGGATGGCGCAAGCCCCTGACAGTGGGCGAGGTACTTCAGAAGCAAAGGCAGCTATTCAAGGATATGGATGTGCTCCCGTCGAATACCGTCGCCTCGTTATGAGTTGTCGGAAATGCAGTTTTGAAACTATTACCGATAAAGAACTTAGAAGTTTAAATTCATTTTCATCATAATCTCCCGGGGTCTCATGGTACGTGTAGTGCGTGATTTATAGAAATCTACGACATTCTCAAAAACATAATGTGTCTGGTTTGTTAAATTTCTTATTTCCACGCCGATATCCATCTTTTTAAATCTATATAAGACATTAAAATTAGCGAAATAGTAATTTACCTCTTTCGTACGAAAAAGGTCTTGTTTTATACCCACTTGTATATTTGTGCAAGGAAAAAAGTAAGTGGATAGCGAATGTTGAAAATAGGATGTTGAGAAATTCTTCGTTCTTTGATCGTTCCCTGCAAGTATATTATTGATATATCTGAGTTCATATTCATTATTGAACCATTTTCGGGGTTGTATTGTCACACCTAAATTTACCGAATAGGATTTACCGGAAAAATCAGTTTGCCGGTTTTGTGCTATATATGTATACTCACTTTCTTTATAAAACCCATTCAAAAAGAATTTCGTTTTCCACCAGTCAAACATTTTAGATCCACTTATTCCCAGTATGGGAGAATAAATGTAATTTTTCGAGAACAGTGACTCGTTTTGTTGGAACAGGTCGTCTATAAAAAAAGTTTTATTTATTAAATGACGTTTCATGATGGAATACCCCGCTGACCCTTCCATGAAAAAACCTTTTACAGGGTTTCTGTATATCAATGATAATACATATTTATGAGAAAGACTTTGTGTCGGTTTGCTGGTGAAAGAGTTCAGAATCCTATAATTGATAAATATTGTTTGTGGATATAATGTTCGAATGTCTGCAATATTATCCGTCACTTGTCCCTTTAAGGATAACGTCAACCAATTAGAGGGATAATATTTTATCCCGGCAGATGGTAGAAAA
>JAQVWR010000089.1:4868-7072 GCA_028709605.1 Proteiniphilum sp. | reverse complement strand
GAAATAGCTGTACAGGTTTTCAAATTCAGTGACGGATATTACCTGGAGGATCAAGACTATTGGCGTTTGGCAGGAATCCAACGCGATGTTTTTGTTTATGCCCGTCCTTATACCCACATCCGGGATTTTGAAGTTGTGACCGATTTTGACAAGGACTACAAAGACGCTGTGCTCGAACTTTTTGTGGATGTGGAAAATGCCCGGTCTGAAAATGTAAAAAACGCCGATGTTCAGCTTGAACTGTACGACAAATCGGGTAAAGTTGTTTACCAAGAGCGGAAAAAAGCACCCGACAAGGGACCACTGATTTTCAAAAGGCAAATTTCCACCCCTCTGCAATGGAGCGCCGAAAAGCCCAACTTGTACCAACTGCAATTATCCCTCTTCGAGAATGGTCAATTAACGGAAATTATTTTCCGAAACATCGGTTTCCGCAAAGTAGAAATCCAACATGCACAATTACTTGTAAACGGGCAACCTATCTATATAAAGGGTGTCAATCGACACGAACACGATCCGTATACCGGACATGTTGTGTCAGAAGAATCCATGCTGAAAGATATACAGTTGATGAAAGAAAACAACATCAATAGTGTGCGCACATCGCATTACCCTAACGATCCGAGATGGTATGAACTATGCGATCAATACGGATTATATATTGTTGATGAAGCAAACATTGAATCGCACGGAATGGGTTACCAGCCCGATCAATGCCTGGCCAACCAACCGGAATGGCAAAATGCATTTATCGATAGGACAGAACGGATGTTCGAGCGCGATAAAAATCATCCATCTGTGATAATCTGGTCATTGGGAAATGAATCAGGGGAAGGTGTGAATTTTGCCGCGACGTACACATGGATCAAACGGCGAGACAGATCAAATCGGCCCATTCATTCTGAAGACGGTATGAAAGGTCCGTATACCGATATCTATTGCCCGATGTACAAAAAGATTGATGTGCTTATCAATCACGCACTTTATATGCCCACCAAACCTCTCATTTTATGCGAATATGCACACGCAATGGGCAATAGCGTGGGGAACTTGCAGGATTATTGGGATGTTATCGAAAGATATCCGGTATTACAAGGCGGACATATTTGGGATTGGGTAGATCAAGGATTTGCTCAAAAAACCGAAGACGGACGTTTTTATTGGGCATATGGAGGCGATATGGCTCCAAGTGAGGATAAAGTACCTAGCAGTGGCAATTTTTGCATGAATGGTTTGATTGCTGCCGACCGAACACCCAAACCTCATTTGCATGAAGTAAAAAAAGTTTATCAAAATATCGGGTTCAAATTATTGGATTTCGACAGAGGATTCATAGAGATCAAAAACAAATTTTTCTTTACGAACCTTGATGATTACAATTTTTCATGGGTGTTGGAAGAAAACGGGAAAAAGATCGGCGAAGGGAATATCCATAACATCTCTGTAACTCCGCAAACCACCAAAATTGTAAAAATACCGTTTCCACAAATTTCGTTTGTACCCGGAAAAGAATATTTCTTAAATTTCTATGCAACTCAGAAAGATGACGACGGTTTAATAAAAGCTCGAACGGTTGTGGCACGAGAACAATGCACCCTTTATAATTTACCGACACAGCAAGCCAACCGTCAAAATAAACCGTTGCAGTTCATCGAACAAGAGAATACTGTGTATCTCAAGAATGATACCATTCGTTTCGGTTTCAACCGACAGTCTGGCGCTTTGTGTTCAATGAATGTCAATGGAAATGAAATGATAATCGGAGAACTTACGCCCAACTTTTGGCGTCCATCGACCGATAATGATTTGGGTTCGAAATTGGCAACCATGTGCGAGCCCTGGCGGAATGCAGGTAAATCGGCTAAATTAGTAAAAACCGAAATAAAAAGGAGGAACGACTACAGTTATGAAATTCAATCGGATTATCAATTGACTGCCGTAGAAGCAAAATACATTGTAAAATACATAGTTTTCGGAGAAGGAATAGTAAATGTAAATTGCACGTTGATTCCGCAAAACGACACATTACCGTTACTGCCGCGTTTTGGGGTTACTCTTATGCTGCATAAGGATTATAATCAAATAGCATGGTTTGGGCGCGGTCCACACGAGAGTTATGTCGATAGAAAAACAAGTGCATTTGTTGGATTGTATAGCGGAAGTGTATGGGAACAATATTTCCCTTACGATCGCCCACAAGAAAA
>JAQVWR010000089.1:0-4768 GCA_028709605.1 Proteiniphilum sp. | reverse complement strand
CGTTTACAAAGCAATACCTATTAATTAACTATAAGAAAATAATGACCACCAGAAGACATTTTTTAAAAACGATGGGTGGAGTTACATTGCTGACAATTGTGCCCCGGAATGTATTGGGGAAAGGGATGATTGCTCCCAGCGATGAACTTACCAAGGGAATTATCGGTGTGGGAGGAATGGGACGCGGTCACATTCCCTACGACAACACACGCGTGGTTGCCATGTGTGACGTGGACAAGAACCATCTCTCGCAGGCAGCTTCACTGGTAAAGGAGAAAATCAGCCTCTACCACGATTTCCGTGATCTGATCCTTGACAAGAACGTGGATATCGTTCATATTGCCACCCCGCCCCATTGGCATGGCATCATGTCGGTTGAAGCGGCAAAGGCCGGGAAAGATATTTTCTGTGAAAAGCCGATGACCCGTACCATTGGCGAAGGAAAACGGGTGCGGGAAGCCATTGCACAGCATGGCAACATCTTCCGCCTCAACACCTGGTTCCGCTTCAAGGATCCCTTCTACGGGTTGGGCACGCCGGTGAAACCACTCAAGAAGCTGATCGACAGCGGCATGCTGGGTTGGCCGCTAAAAGTGACCATCAGCAAACATACCGGTTTCGACTGGAAATTCTTCTGGGTAGGAAAAACACACCTGGAACCACAGCCTGTACCTCAGGAGCTCGATTATGACCTGTGGCTGGGGCCGGCTCCCTATAAGCCCTACAATGCACATCGCGTCCATCAGACCTTCCGCGGATACTGGGATTACGATGGCGGAGGATTAGGCGATATGGGACAGCACTACATCGACCCCGTACAGTACATGCTGGACAAAGACCATACCAGCCCCGTGAAAGTGGAGGTAGATGCCCCCCAGCAGCATCCTGATGCAGTTGGCACCTGGCGCTCTATCACTTACACGTATGAAGACGGCTGTCAGATCATCCTCTGGGGTGGCGATTACGGCAAACCTGACACCCCCTATATTTCCGGACCAAAGGGAAATGTATACAAAAATTTCGTTTGCGATATTCCCGACTGGGAAAAGAAACTAGCCGCATTCCCGGAACCCCGTGAGCAGAATACCAATTTCCTGGAATCGATCAAAACACGACAGAAATTTGCTTTGAACGAGATAAACGGACACCGTTCATGTACCATCGTGAACATGGGGGCTGTTGCTTTGCAGCTGAACAGAACCCTTGCGTTCGACCCTGTAAAAGAGGTGTTTATCAATGACGAAGAAGCAAATCGTCTGATCGATCAACCGATGAGGGCTCCCTGGACTATTTAATCTCTTAATATATTACGTAACGATGAGACATACTCGATTTATCATACTTTTTCTGAGCCTTCTGATCACTGCCGGGATGCAGGCTCAGCTGCCAAAAGGCAGAACACAGACTACCGTCATTGCCGATGCACTGGCACAGCTGCCGGCAGACAACCAGCAAAAATACAATCAGATTATCAGTGACCTGACGTCGACCGGTGAAGAAGGATTACTGGAGTTAATCGGCAGAATGAACCCTCCCGGAAAAGAGAGCAACGAAGTAGTAGAATATGCCATCAGCGGATGGACCAATTTCGTTGCGAATGACAAGGAACAGCGTTCTATGACAGCCAGCGCCTTTGAAAAAGCGCTCACGCAACCACTCGATAAAGAGGTAAAAGCGTTTGTTATTCGCCAACTCAGAAGAATCGCCACAAATGACAATATTGACGCATTATCCCATTTTTTGAATGATGCGTATCTGGCAAGCGATGCCGCCCAGGCGCTGGTAAGTATGGGTACAGAAAAGGCAAATGAAGCTTTACTGAATGCTCTCTCTGCAGCTGGTACCGAAGAGGTGAAATTGCATCTGATCAATGCTCTGTCGCAGACCAATTACCAAAAAGCGGAACCGGTATTACTGAACCTGCTGAATGAAAATCCGCAGGGTCAAATGCAGAGAGTAATCCTCAACGCACTCGGCCATGTGGGTTCGAAAGAGGCTCTTAAGCCATTGAGAGAAGCAGCCGCCAAAACAAATTTCACTTATGAGAAAAGTTCAGCTGCAGACTCTTATATCAAATTGCTCAACAGACTAAACGATACGGAACCCAAGCTGGTAGGGAAAGAAGCGAAGAGGCTGCTGTCCACCGCTTCCAAACAAAATAGCCCGGGCCTCAGGAGTGCTGCCACGCAATTGCTGCTAGCCCAGAAATCCACTAAAAAGGTCAATATTTTAAAAGATGCCATACAGGATGGTGAAATTACTTATCTGACCTCCGTGCTCAACTCCTATCCTTTTCAAAACGATAGAAAATCAAATGAGTTGATCCTGAAGCAACTCTCCTCTACCAAGTCGCCACAGGTACAGACGGCGCTAACCTACTGGGCAGCAGCAAACAATAAGGAAGCAATGCTGCCGGAGATGATCCGGCTGAGCAAAAGTACCGATAAAATGGTACAGAAAGCGGCTATGCTTTCACTTGCCAGAATGGGTGGCGACGAAGCACTGATCGCCCTGACAAGCCTTCTGAAGAGTGACGATACAGAAACTGTTGCCCTGGCAGAAAATGCACTGTCAACCTTTCAGGGAGACATCTCCTATCCCCTCGCCTCCGTATTTAATGATTGCGGCGATGAGGGAAAAAAAGCGATCCTACAGCTGATCGCAGCCCGTAAGATGGAGAGTCAGTACAACCTCGTCTATAACCAGATGTTTACCGACAATGCAACGGTAAAGGCTGCTGCAGCCGGTGCGCTAAAAGATGTGGCAACCGGCGAGAACCTCTCCGACCTGTTTACGCTGGTGGAACAGGCTGATGAAGCGCTGGTCCCAGCGATACAGCAAGCGATCAATGCTGCCCTGAACTACCTGCCTGCCAATGAGCAACTCGCTGTGGTAAGCGCAAGAATGCATCAATCCCCGAACAAACACCTATACTACAGTGCGCTCGCCAACTGCGGTTCACAAGAGGCAATGGAACGGATCACAGCAGCCTACAACAACGAAACCGGCATCAACAGGGCTGCCTCCTTTACAGCACTCACCAACTGGAAAGCATTCAGCGTGATCCATCCCCTGCTGCAGATTGCCAGAAAGAGTGCTGACAAACAGGAGCTATCCAAAGTGACCGATGCCCTCATTTCCCTCATTGCCGGAACAAACCAAACCGGAGCAGTTCAATATCTCTATTTACGCGAAGCCATGCAGTTCGCACAAACAACCGCACAAAAAAACCAGATCCTGCGCCAGATGGGTCAAACCGGACAATATCAGGCCATGCTCTTCGCCGCTTCGTTGATGGATGATCCCCAACTGAGTGAATCGGCTGCCCAGGCTGCGATGACCATCGCCCTGAACAACCCTTCTTTTGCGGGCAAAGAGACCACGCGCATCCTGCAAAAAGTAAGTGAAACGCTCAGCAACCCTGATGCCGGCTACCAACGCCAGTCCATCACGAAGTTCCTCTCGGAGAACCCGAACGAAGGCGGATTTGTCTCCCTCTTCAACGGCAAAAACCTGGAGGGATGGAAAGGGCTGGTGGAGAACCCCATCAAAAGGGCGGCCATGAGCAAAAAAGTGCTGGCTGCAGCACAAGCGAAAGCAGACAGAGAGGCTGCCAACGACTGGAAAGTGGTCGACGGGAACATTCTCTTCGATGGCACCGGCTACAACAATCTCTGTACCGAAAAACAATACGGTGACTTTGAGATGCTGATCGACTGGAAGCTGTATGAAGGGCCGGAACCCGACGCGGGGATCTATCTGCGCGGGACACCCCAGGTGCAGATCTGGGATACCGCCCGTGTAAATGTCGGGGCACAGGTCGGCTCGGGCGGGCTCTACAACAACACCCAAAACCCCTCCAAGCCGCTCAAGGTAGCTGATCAGAAGGTAGGCGAATGGAACACCTTCCGTATCCGCATGGTGGGAGAAAGGGTATCTGTATGGCTGAACGGCGAACTGGTGACCGACAATGTGATTTTGGAAAACTACTGGGACAGGAGCAAGCCCATCTTCCCCATGGAGCAGATCGAGCTACAAGCACACGGCAGCAAGGTGGCTTATCGTGACATCCTGATCAAAGAGATTCCCCGCCCCGAGCCTTTCCAATTATCAGAAGAAGAAAAGAAAGAGGGATTCCGTATCCTCTTCGACGGCACCCAGCTCGATCAGTGGAGCGGCAACAAGAGAGACTATGCAGTAGAGAGCGGCCAAATCGTGCTCTACCCCAGCAATAGTTTCGGCGGCAACCTTTACACCACTGATCAATTTGATAACTTCGTGTTCCGTTTCGAATTTATGCTGACACCCGGTGCCAACAACGGGCTCGGCATCCGCACCCCCATGGAAGGCGATGCAGCCTATGTGGGAATGGAATTGCAGATCCTCGACAATGAGGCTCCTGTGTATAAAGATCTGCAAATATATCAGTATCACGGATCAGTATATGGAGTGATCCCCGCACAAAGAGGGTTCCTGAAGCCGACGGGCGAATGGAACTATGAGGAGGTTGTAGCCGACGGAGACCATATCAAAGTGATCCTGAACGGCACCACCATCCTCGACGGCAATATCCGTGAAGCCGCCAAAAACGGGACGATGGATCAACGCGAACATCCCGGACTCTTTAACAAAACGGGGCATATTGGCTTCCTGGGCCACGGATCGAAAGTGAAATTCAGAAACATCCGTATCAGGGAATTAAAATAATTTTTGAGAATCCTTCATTCTCTGACTGCGCCATTCGGTTCATTCCGTCTGGCGCTTTTTT
>JAQVWR010000088.1 GCA_028709605.1 Proteiniphilum sp. | reverse complement strand
AACACAAGAAGATGCTGCAAGCCGATGTGATCCTGGTCTCCGATACCTCGATGATTGCTCCCGACGTGCCTTCGATCACCACCGGACTGCGCGGCTTGGCCTACTGGCAGGTGGAGGTGACCGGTCCCAATGTGGACCTGCACTCGGGAATCTTCGGCGGTGCCGTGGCCAACCCGATCAACGTGCTGGCAAAGATGATCGCCCGGACGATGGACGACGACGGCCGGATCCTGGTCCCCGGCTTCTACGACGATGTAGTGGAGATTCCCAAAAAAGAACGCAACATGATGGCGAAGGCACCCTTCTCACTCAAAGCGTACAAGCAGTCACTCGACGTGAAAGAGCTGTTCGGTGAGAAAGGGTACAGCACCAACGAGCGCACCGGTATCCGACCAACGTTCGACGTGTGCGGCATCTGGGGCGGATACACCGGTGAAGGAGCCAAGACGGTACTACCCTCAAAAGCCTATGCCAAGATCAGCAGCCGCCTGGTACCTAACCAGGACCACAACCAGATCGCGAAGCTCTTTGTCAAGTACTTCGAGTCGATCGCCCCCAAATCGGTGAAAGTGACAGTAGAATCCCTGCATGGCGGGCCCTCTTATGCCTGTCCCATCGACCTGCCGGCCTATCAGGCTGCGGAGAAGGCATACCAAGATGTCTACGGGAAGAAGCCGGTGCCGGTGCGTTCCGGCGGCAGCATCCCTATCATCGCCACCTTTGAGGAGATCCTCGGCATCAAATCGGTGCTGATGGGCTTCGGGCTAGGGTCCGACGCGATCCATTCACCCAACGAGAACTTTCCGCTGGAGCAGTTCTACAACGGTATCCGCACCATCCCCCTCTTCTACAAATATTTTGCTGAACAGATGAAAAGGTAGCCACCACTCTTAAGAGAATCATGATCCCGCAGAACCTGAACGAACAGCTTTCACCACCACATAAGCCGCATAGCGGGTAGTCTCTCTGACCGGTGTGAGGGCCAGATAGCCTGAGATGATCCGGCCGTGCTGCACCGCCAGCGGATGTACCTTCTGCATCTTCCGGTGAAAGAGTAGTGCATTACCCGGTTTATTGAAGTAATCTACCGCAAAGCTACCCTCTCCCTCCTCCGCCATAAAGCGATCATGGAAGAGGCGTGCCACCATTCCCATGTTCATCCGCATATTGATCTCCACGCAGGGCTGTACACGATATCCCGCGCCGGTTTCACAGATCATCATGTCCACACCCGCATAACCGGTATAAAGCGGGAAGTAAGCGGATAGTTTTTCTACAAGAGCATCACGCAGCCGACACAGCCGTCCGACAGGGATATAAGCAGAGAGCCTCTCCTCAATCCGGTCGTCGGAAAGCAACTTGTTCCCGAGATAAGCCCCCGATGCGGCAGCACGGAACAGCGAATAACCGGTAAACCGTGTTTTTCCTTGCTCCAGACAAAACTCCATGGCAAAATCCTGCGCCTTGTGCAGCAGCGGCTCCGCCACGACGCCACCCTGTCCGCGGATCACCCGCCGGCACCAGTCGGTCTGCTTGTCGGTGATCTCCCCCAGGATGCGTATCAACCCCTTGCCGCTGCCGGAGAGCGGCATCTTTAAAAGCTTGTCGCCCGGAAAAGATGAAAGGTATGCCAGCAACTCATCGAGAGAGGTGAAATAATGCGACTCGCCGCAAAAGGAGGGCTCCTCCGCCTGCAGCTCACGCAACAGACGCACCGCATGCTGCCGGCCGGAATAGTCCCGCAGCCGCAGCAGTTCATCCATTGACGGCAGCCGTTCTGCCTGCACCCCGCAGGAGAGCAGTTGTTTGCGCAGAGCCGGGTTCCAGCCCCAGGGGATGATGGGTTCGTTGATGAGTGAACTCATCTCCGCATATCTGATCAGCGATGAGGATAGCGAAAACTGTTTTCCGACTGCTTCAAGGTAGATACGGTTCTCCTCCCCCTCCGCAACCACCCCGCCACCCCCGCCGTACCATAGCGGCAACAACGCCAACTCGGCAGCCATGGAAGCTGCCGATGCAGGGGGAGTGTAGTGGGGCGAGAAGTTGGCCAGTGCCAGATCGTGTTCCGGATTAAACAGATCCATCGCCTACAGGTATTCCTTCACCTCTATCTCCCCGTTCAGGGCCAGCAGGGCGTTTTCGGCCAGAGCCCCCATCTCGTCCTGTCCCGGGTACACATGCACCGGTGCGATGCGGTAAACCCGCTCGATCACTAAGTTACAGAACCACTTGCTGTTGGCGATACCGCCGGTGATCAGGATCGCATCCACCTCACCCTTCAGCACGGTAAACATGGCTCCGATCTCCTTGGCTGTCTGATAAGCCATTGCCTCCAACACCTCCCGATACTTCTCATCGCCATCTTTTGCCTCCCGCTCTGCGATATAGACGTCGTTGGTACCCAGATAGGCTGTCATTCCTCCTTTTCCGAGAATCATCTCGCGCATCTCTTCATAGCTATACTTTCCGCTGTAGGCGGCCTTCAGCAAGGCGCCCACCGGCAGGGTGCCGGAGCGCTCGGGTGAGAAGGGGCCGTCGCCGTCCAATCCCTGGTTCACATCGATTACCCGGCCCTTCTGATGAGCCCCCACGGTGATGCCTCCGCCCAGGTGCACCACGATCAGGTTCATATCTTCGTACCGCTTCATCACCGACTTAGCATGGGAGCGTGCAATCGCTTTCTGGTTGAGGGCGTGGAAGATGGAGACCCGCTCAAAGGCAGGATGACCCGAGTATCGCGCCAGCGGTTCCAATTCATCGACCACCACCGGATCGGCAATAAATGCTTCGGCCGATGGCAGCAACTTGGCAATATCGGCTGCAATCAGTCCCCCCAGGTTGCTGGCATGCTCACCCAGCTTGCACTCCAGCAGATCTTTCTGCATTGCCTCATTCACCCGGTAGACGCCTGAGCCGATGGGCTTCACCAGGCCACCGCGACCGATCACGGCGTCGATCGTCTCCACATGCACGTCGGCTCTTTTCAGCTCTTCGTAGATAATATTCTTTCGGTATTCGTACTGATCCGTTATTCGTTTAAACGGTTCCAGTGCTTCAGGGGCATGCTTGATGGTCTTCAGGAAGATCACCTTCTCCTGCTGGTAGATGGCGATCTTGGTAGAGGTAGATCCCGGGTTGATGACCAGGATTCGGGTATTGGTTGCCATATGATTAAATTTTACAGATCCTCATTTCAGTTGTTTCAACACGGCACCCAGTGCCAGGGAGAGCAACCTGCTCCGGTCGTTGTCCGACCGCGAAGTAAGCACGATCGGTACGGGAGCGCCCATCACCACGGCAGCCGAGACTGCACCTCCCAGGAAATTGAGCGCCTTATAGAACATATTGCCGGCTTCAATATCGGGAACAAGGATCAGGTCGGCATCACCGGCAACCTCCCCGCCGATCCCTTTGTGAAGAGCCGCTTCACGGCTAACAGCAATGTCAACGGCAAAGGGGCCGTCCACCACGCATCCGGGCAGCTGCCCGTTGCGGTTCATCTCTTTCAGTGCAGCGGCATGGAGCGTCGCCTCCATCTTCGGGTTCACCTTCTCCACTGCTGCAACGACAGCGACCCTGGGATTTGCGATTCCCACGCGGTGACACGCTTCCACCGCATTCAGGAGGATCTTTCTTTTGGCCTCCAGATCAGGTGCGATATTCATCGCCGCATCGGTCACGCCGAACAACTTGTGATAGTAAGGCGACTGGAAGAAGGCGACATGGCTCATCAGTCCGCCGGGAGGGATGCCCGTCTCCTTGTCCAGCACCGCCTTCAGCAAATCAGCAGTGCTCACATTCCCTTTCATCAGCATATCGGCTGCGCCCTGCCTCACCTTCTCCACGGCCATTCGCGCCGAGGCCGTAGCTCCCTGCCGGTTGTCAATCACCTCCATCTGTTGCAGATTGATTCCGGCCGCACGGGCGATCGTCTCGATCTGCTCCCTGTCACCTATCAGCAGGGGGACGACGATCCCCTCTGCCACAGCAAACTGCAATGATTTCAAGACATCTTCATCTTCTGCAGCAGCCACTGCTACAGTACACCTCTGTCTGCTTTTAGCGAGCTGCATCAGTTCCAATAAATCGTGGATCGGCATAATAGTAATATTGAAACATTTTACTTACAAAAGAACAAAATTTTTCGCAAATCAATCGATTTTTGGACAGATTTTTTTAGCAAAAAGTAAATCATTTGATAAAACTGTGAACCGCGGCAGCAAGGCACGCCGTCGGTCGAGACGGAAGAGAGAATTGCAATTTAGGTTAACTGCTTATAGTCGATGTTCCAGAAAAGGGTTGACTCGGTTGATAACGGATACCTGATATTGGTTCACTGGCGGTTGTTGTTCCTGAAGGCAGTGTACTGTCCAAGTCTTATGCCTGTCAGGGAAAGACTTGAGAGAAAAGATGGGACCACAAATTTTTACATTTCGACGGTTAATATTTCATTGATGTCGGTGGTGTAGTGTTTGGAGAGATGTTCCTGTCGCATCTTGTGTTTTCTAGGATCTTGTGAGGCAAGGCGGATTGCATCTTTGTGATATTTGGTATTAAGTCCGTCTATTACCTGCATCAGTTTTTTGTGCTTCGGATCGGAGTTGAAAAAGAGGGAAGGCTGGAATTCACGGGCATCGGCAAAGTCCGTCAACATGACCCCACCCCGTTTGAAATAGAAATAATTCTTATAGATCTGTTTCAATCCGTTGTTGGCGAACTTCACCAACTCCAGGGTAGAGTTGGTCGGGAAAGGGAGTTTGATCAGTATCGATGGGTAATATTGCGTTTCGGTTTCCTTGAACCGGTCGGTTTCGAGGAAAACCACCATCCTTTTGCAGAGCGATCGCTGCTCCCTCAACTTTTCGGCACCCATGGCAGTAAAGGTGGTGATGCGCTCCCTGACCTCATCGAAAGAGCGGAGATCCGTCTCGAAGGTGCGGGTGGTAGCGATGCTCTTTTTCTTTTCAACGGGAACCATCTCGATGGTCGGAATGCCTTTCAAATCCTTTTGAAGATGTAATCCAGTGATCGTCATCTGTTTCAGCACCCAGGATTCCGGGAGCTGTACAAAATCGAGTGCTCTGTTCGCACCGATGGCATAAAGCTTTTTCGCGCTCCTTCTCCCCACACCCCAGATATCCTCCACCTTCAACCATCTGAGTGCTTTGATCCTTTTTGCTTCGGTATCGATCACGTAGTTGCCACCGGTCTCCTTCGGGAACTTCTTCGCGATGCGGTTGGCCACCTTAGCAAGAGCCTTTGTCGGGGCGATGCCAATACTGATGGGGATGCCCGTGCCCTTCTCGGCCCGCGACTTCATCTGCAACCCATATTGTTGCAGATCGGTTTGGATCCCTTTGAGGTTCAAAAAACACTCATCGATGGAATAGATCTCCTGTTCGGGTGTGAAATTGGAGAGCAGACTCATCACCCTGCGACTCATATCGCCGTAAAGCGGGAAGTTGGCCGAGAAGACCTTCACATCATTCCGTCGAAAAACTGATTCATATTCAAAGGCCGATGCACCCATCGGGATCCCGAGACTTTTGGCTTCATTGGAGCGGGCAATCACACATCCGTCGTTGTTGGAGAGGACAACGACAGGCTTTCCGTTCAGCGTGGGGTTGAACACCCGTTCGCAGGAAGCATAAAAGTTATTGCAGTCGACCAGCGCGTACATCAATGTTTGCGAATGGAATATTTGACAATGCCCCAGATCATCACCCCCTGTTCGTAGTTGACCTCGATGAGGGGAAAATCATGGTTCGATGGTACCAGGAAACACTTATTCCCTTTGATTCTGATTCTTTTCAGTGTGAACTCCCCATTGATAAAACAGAGGGCGATTTTGTTTTCCACCCACTCCAGGCTTTTGTCGATAATCAGTAAATCTCCGTCATTGAAATCATTGTTCATGGAACTTCCGGTCACCCGTGCAAAAAAGGTTGTCTCCTTGTGATCGATCAGCAGTTCGTCCAGACTGATATAATCGTGGAAGAAATCATCTGCCGGTGAAAGAAATCCAGCTTGGATATCTCCGATGTAGGGATATTTTTGCGCAGAACTTTCAGGATGAATCAGTTCGATTTTTTGGGTGTTCAGTTCCTTTTGCATGGAACAAATGTATGGTTTTTCGGGTGGATGAGGAGGATGATTTTCATTAAAAAAGATTATTGAATTGGAGGAATTCCTTTAATGTAGTTACTGTATTCTTCTATTTTCAGTTTTAGGCGATTTGCTAAAAAATCATTCCCTTGCTTCAACTCGTTTAAAATCATTCTTGCTTCTCTCTGATATTGAATTATTTTTTCATTATCCCAATGCGGAGGTGGTGGTTGAAGATTTGTAATTCTGTCTGCCAGCTTTACGGCCCAAACTTCTTGTTGCAATTTTTTGATCCTTGCTATGCTGTCAGGTAGCTGCTGATCTTTTGGCAACTCTTTATTTTTCGTCAGTGCCAAGACCGCTTTTATTATTTGTCAACGAACTGATGATACAAAAGTGTCAACGATGTGCTAATATTTATCAGCTATTGACTAAAGAACTTGAGAAATTATATGCTCAAACTTTGATGATGATGAAATCGTGCGAGGTTGATTACGATAATCCTCCTGATAGTTCCAAAGCCATCATTTTTGTTAATGGTGTCCCGATTGGTACTCAAGATAACCTTTTTTGTATCACAGGAGGAGAAGGAACGGGTAGAGGAAGAAAACGAGCCTGACGATGACGCATTAAAAGAGATGCTCATCAATATAAATGGGAAGCTCGATCAATTGCTAGCACTCCAAGAAACAACAATACACCTCCCTCTGAAACTAGAATATTTGGATATTGTGGATGTCTCTAAACTTCTCAAAGTCGAGCAGAAGACCATCTACAATTGGGTGTGGGCAGGCAAAATTCCTCATCTAAAAGCCAATGGGCGTCTACTCTTTCTCCGAGAGGAGATAGATGAGATGCTACGAAAGAGAGAGAAGTGGTAGAAAGCAAATATAATAGCATCACAAAATTGCCGAATAAAATACCACAAAAACGCCGAGCAAAACGCCACAAAAAAGCCGATTAAAAAACCACAAAAACACCGATTAGGTTTGTTGATATCACTAATATTGAGTACTTTTGAATCAAAATAAATCTATGGTAATATGGAGTATTTCAATAG
>JAQVWR010000026.1:18133-29252 GCA_028709605.1 Proteiniphilum sp. | reverse complement strand
GCGGAGAGAGAGGGATTCGAACCCCCGGAACCTCTCAGTTCAACGGTTTTCAAGACCGCCGCGATCGACCACTCTGCCATCTCTCCCTGCATTTTGCGCAAATGCGAGTGCAAAGGTAAAATATTTTTCGGATAGAAAAAATATTCGTTCCGTTTTATTTCAGTTTTTCCAAAACCAATTATTCATCGTATCTTTGTCAAAAATAAGAGACTATAGATGTACTTTACCGACCTACCCCTTTGCGATTCCCTGTTAGACGGATTGCAGGCAATGAACTTTAAGGAAACCACCCCCGTACAGGAACAGGCGATCCCCGTGATCCTGGAGAAGAGGGACGTGATAGCCTGTGCCCAGACCGGTACCGGCAAGACCGCAGCCTTCCTGCTGCCGCTGCTGAACAACCTGCAGACAGAACCGCACGAAGACACCAAAGTGAACGCCATCATCATGGCACCCACCCGTGAGCTGGCGCAACAGATCGACCAGCAGATGGAGGGCTTCTCCTACTTCACCCCCTTCTCCTCGGTAGCCGTTTACGGTGGAAACGATGGAGAAGCGTGGGACGTACAAAAGCGGGGACTGACGAACGGCGCCGACGTGGTGGTAGCCACCCCGGGCAGGCTCCTGTCCCACATCAACCTCTACAACATCGATTTCTCGGGCGTAAAATATTTCATCCTCGACGAGGCAGATCGCATGCTTGACATGGGCTTCTTTGATGACATCATGAAGATCGAGAAGCTGTTGCCCAAAGAACGGCAGACCATCATGTTCTCCGCCACCATGCCCCTCAAGATACAGCAACTGGCGAAGACCATCCTGCATGATCCGACAGAGATCAGCATCTCCATCACAAAGCCGCCGGAAACCATTATGCAGTCGGTCTACCTCTGTTACGAACCACAGAAGATGCAGATCCTGAAGCAGATCTTCAAGGAGAAGAAGCCCCGGAAGGTGATCCTCTTCTCCGGATCGAAGATGAAGGTAAAGGAGATAGCCAAGATCCTCCGCAGCATGGGTCTGTCGGCCGGAGAGATGCACTCCGACCTGGACCAGGCGCAACGCGACAGCATCATGCATGAGTTCCGCAACGAGCGGGTGGATATCCTGGTGGCGACCGATATTGTGGCGCGGGGCATCGACATCGACGACATCACGCTGGTGATCAACTTCGAGGTGCCCTACGACGTGGAGGATTACGTGCACCGCATCGGCCGTACGGCGCGTGCGGGCGACACCGGGATGGCCATCACCTTTGTGGCACCCGATGAGCAGTACCGCCTCCAGCAGATTGAGCGCTTCCTGGAGAAAGAGATTTACCGCATCCCGCTTCCTGAGGGTATGGGCGAGGCACCGGAGTACAACCCTACCCGCGAGGGAAGAGGAAGAGGCAGAGGAGGATCGGGCCGCTCAACAAAAGGACGGAAGAAGGGCGACGGAAAAAGGGGCGATGACAGGAAAAGAGAAGGCGGCGAGGCTGCATCTACGGAACAGGCGCCACGCAGAAGGAACGACGACCGACGGAAAAAGCGGCAACCGCAGAGTGAGAACGCTGCTGCACAGGGAGAAGGAAACGAAAGAGCACGCACCCCGCGCAGGGAAAGCGAAGGATCACACACAACCCGCCAGGAAAACGATGCACCCCGCAGAAGGAAGCCACAGCGGCCAAGAGCTGAGGGTGAGAGGTTGCAGGAAGGGGGAGAAGGTGCTTCCCGTAAGAGCGGAGAAGGCGTAAACCGCAGGAGAAGCAAACGAGCTACCCGCCAGGAAGGGGACGGGGCTCCCCGCCGTGAGAGAGACGACAGAAGAGAGGGAAGCAACCGGGTAAACCGCAGGCCGGAAAAGCCGGAAAAGCCGCGCATCAAACAACCCTCGCGTGCGCACAACGCCTCGCCGGCCGGTAGAAATACCGACAAGCCTCAACGTCCGGTCCAAAACAAATCGCCCGAAAAAGAAGTAAAAACCAAGAAACGGGGCATCCTCTCCTGGCTCTTCGGCCGGAAGAAGTAAAGTAACGCCGGGCTGACCAATGATCAGCCCGGCGTCATTTCCGGGGATACCCCCAACTCTGTCTTTATCCCAATACCCTGCTGCGCATGAATCGCAGAAGCATGTCAATGCGTGATCCCTTCCGGGACCTCTGCTTGCTGCTCCCGTTCCACGATCTCCATTCCCCGCAGGATGGCCTGCTCGTTCATGGGAAGCAGTTTGTGGTGCCGTTCGGGCAGCGACTCTTTGAGTCCCTTCATCACGTTCTCCAGCTCCACCATGGGCGATATGCGCAACAGACCGCCCAGAATGATCATATTGAACACCTTGGCATTATCCATCTTCATCGACTCATCCATCGCATTGATCCGGTAAACATCGATATCTTTACGCTGCACCTTCCGGTCGATGGCATAACCATCGTAGATCAACACCCCGCCCGGCTTCACACGATTTTCGAACTTATCGAGGGAAGGCTTATTAAGCACGATGGCAATATCGAACCGGTTCACCACCGGTGAACTGATAGGACGGTCTGAGATGATAACAGTAACATTGGCTGTGCCGCCACGCTGCTCTGGCCCGTAAGCCGGGAACCAAGACACCTCTTTATTCTCCATGATACCCGAGTAGGCAAGGATCTTACCCATCGACAGGACCCCTTGTCCTCCAAAGCCTGAAATAACTATTTCCTGTAACATGATTATCTCTCCCTATGGTTAAATATTCTTCAAATCACCGATCGGATATTCGGAGAACATATGCTCCACCATCCAGTCGTTGGCTGCTGCCGGCGTCATCTTCCATCCGGAATTGCAGGTGGATACCACCTCAATAATAGAGGTACCCTTGCCAGCCATCGAGTTCTCGAAGGCTTTCCTGACCAACCGATGCGTCTTCTTCACCGCCGCTGCCGTATGCACGCTGGTGCGCGTAGCCAGGCAGACACCGTCGAGCAGCGCCAACAGGTCGAGGATCTTCAGCGGGTTCCCCATGGTCTGCACATTGCGTCCCTCCGGGCAGGTCGATGTCTTCATGTTGCTCAGCGTGGTGGGTGCCATCTGTCCGCCGGTCATCCCGTAGATGCCGTTGTTGATGAAGATGATGGCGATGTTCTCACCGCGGTTGGCAGCGTGGATCGTCTCGGCCGTGCCAATGGCGGCCAGATCGCCGTCGCCCTGGTAGGTGAAAACCAACCGGTCGGGCAGCAGCCGCTTGGCGGCGGTGGCCAGCGCGGGTGCACGGCCGTGGGCCGCCTCCTGCCAGTCGATATCGATGTAGTTGTAAGCAAAGACGGCACAGCCCACCGGTGCAATGCCGATGGCCTTCTCCTGCAGCCCCATCTCTTCGATCACCTCCGCGATCACCTTGTGCACCACGCCGTGGGAGCACCCCGGGCAATAGTGCATATAGTTGTCGTTCAGTAGTGCCGGTTTGGTATAAACCAGGTTCTCCGGGCTTTTTATCGTTTGGATATCCATGATGAATGATTATTTTTTTGAGAATCGATAAATAAGATAACAGAGGATGGCAGCGCCCCCAAAGTACCAGGTCAGCTTCATGTCCTTGTCGGAAGAGAAATAGACCACGATGGTGGCAATAAATGCCAGCATAAAGAGGAGCAAAAAGATGTTTCTGTGTTTGAGATCCATAATGGTAAACGATTTTATCTGACCACTTTTTCCTTTAAAGCTTCAAGCACACCCTCGGGTGTAGGGATGATTCCCCCCATGCGGCCATAATGCTGCACCGGCACGGCGCCGTTCACCGCCAGGCGTACATCCTCTACCATCTGTCCGGCATTGAGCTCTACCGTGAGCATCGCCTTCACCTTGCCGGCACGGGCGGCCAGTGCCTTTGTGGGAAAGGGCCAAAGCGTGATAGGACGCAGCAGCCCTACCCGGATACCTTCCGCACGGGCCAGCTCGATTGTCTTCATGCAGATGCGGGCCGCCGAGCCGAAGGCCACCAGCAGGTAGTCGGCATCGTCGCACTGCACCTCCTCATAGCGTACTTCGTTCGCCTCAATCAGGCGATACTTGGCCTGGAACCGCTCGTTGTTCTTCTCCATCACCTCCGAGTCGAGCTCGAGCGACGTGATGATATTCGGTTTCCGGTCCGGCGTTTTGCCGAGTGTGGCCCAGGGGCACTGCTCGCGTATCTCCGCGTCGGTACGGCGGCGGCGGTGCTCCGGCAGCCGCACCTTCTCCATCATCTGGCCGATGACCCCGTCGGAAAGGATCATGGCGGGGTTGCGATATTTGAAGGAGAGCTCGAAGCCCAAAGCCACAAAATCGGCCATCTCCTGCACCGAGGCGGGAGCCAGCGTGATGAGACGGTAGTCGCCGTGGCCTCCCCCCTTCACGGTCTGGAAGTAATCGGCCTGAGACGGCTGTATCGTACCCAAACCGGGGCCGCCACGTTGCACGTTGACAATCAGGCCGGGCAGTTCTGCTCCAGCCATATAGGAGATGCCCTCCTGCTTGAGGCTGACACCGGGGCTGGAGGAGGAGGTCATGACGTACTTGCCGCAGGCGGCACCGCCGTACACCATATTGATGGCGGCCAGTTCGCTTTCGGCCTGCAGCACCACCATCCCGGTAGTTTTCCAGGGAGCCTCTTCCATCAATGTTTCTATGACTTCAGACTGAGGAGTGATGGGATATCCGAAATAGCCGTCCACTCCGAAGCGGATCGCTGCATGGGCAATGGCTTCGTTTCCTTTCATCAATGATATTTCTTCTGACATAACGGTTCGTGTTATTGGTTGTTTTCCGAAGGGTTTATGATTCCACTTTCTTTCTGTAGATGGTCAGGCATCCGTCGGGGCAGACATAGCCGCAGTTGGCGCATCCGATACAGTCATCGGGCTGCTTCACATAGACATAATGATAGCCGTGGTTGTTCACTTCACGCGGCTGCAGGTCCAGCACGCCGGAGGGACAGGCAACCACACACAGGTTGCACCCCTTACACCGTTCCGTGTTCACCTCTACATAACCCTTTATTTTTGCCATTGTCGGAGTGGTTTTTAATATAAATTAATGAATACAAATATAGTATTTGTTTTACAGGATTTCAATTTTTGGATGTTAATTTTTTGACATTGGGTAAGCTAATCATTACTTTTTGTCAGACGAACAATACTCTCGCTCAAAAGTCGATAGAGTTCCCTGATGTGCAGATCATCGATCCATTCCATCTGCTGCCGCATCACCGTCTTATCGTTGCGCACGGCAGGACCTGTCTGTGCCTCCATCGGCGCCATCTCCTTCACCTTGGCGGCGGTCTCGGTGATCAGCGGCAGGAGTACCTCGAACGGGATATCCTCCTGTCGGATGAGCTCCGCGGAGAGCGCATAAAGATGATTGACGAAGTTACAGGCAAAGACGGCAGCCAGGTGCAGTTTTTTCCGCTTCTCATCCGGCATGCGATAGACGCTGCCGGAGAGTGTGGACGCCACCTCCTCCAGTACGGCGATTGTTTCGGGGTTGCTCCCCTCGATGAAGAGCGGGATCCCGGCAAACGAGAGCCCCCGCTGCCGGCTGAAGGTCTGCAGCGGGTAAAGCACGCCATAATGGTTCTTCCGGACAGAAAAGAGCTCCATAGGCAAGCTGCCGGCGGTATGGGCCCATACACCGTCTGTTGCAGGCATGCGGTCGATCACCTCCGAAAGGGCATCATCTTTCACGGAAAAAAGATAGAGGCCGGCATGGGGAAAGATATCGCTCAGCCGGGTTACGGGAGCTGCCCCCACTCTTTCGGCGAGGGCGGCCGCATGAGCCGGCGTGCGGCTCCATACCTGCAGGATCGTGTGTCCCGCGTCGGACAGCGCTTGTGTCATATGTGTGGCAACATTGCCTGCACCGATCATTGTTATCTTCATGCTTCCTGCTATTTGGTTCCGTCACTTGTTGTCCGCCACAACCATCTTCACGCCTACCTTCTCAATACCGGGCAGAGGGTCATCGGTCATCAGATGGCTGATTCTTATCTCACCGGTCACTGCACCATCAGGCTTGAACGATGCCAGCCACGGTACGGAGAGCTGGCAGAGTCCGCCCGCGCTGCTGCCCCGCCAGTGTCCCGACTCATCGGCCAGCATCACCTGCAGCGTATCGGTATGAAAGAGGGTGTCGGTAAGGTTGTGTTCGATCTGCAGCCACAGGTTGCGGTAGGGATAGGCATGGTTCGATGAGATCTCGAGCGAGACCTGCACCCGCTGATTGTCGGCGATCGGCAGGGAGTCGACACCAAACAAAAGGACACTATCACGGTGCCACTTCCCCCCGTCGATATGCCGAAACCGGTAGCAGACCTCTTCCCGCGAGCAGGAGAGCATCGGAAGAAGCAGCATCCCCACCAGGGCAAGGAGCAGCTTATGCGTTGTGTGTATCCGAAGAGCTGTCATTGCGTGGGTTACGGTTTCCAGGCCGATGGTTACCCGATGAATTATCGGGACGTCGTTTGCGTGGCTTCCTCTTTTTCCGGGGCTGGTTCTGCCTGTTGTTGTCGAAACGGGTGATGCTCTGGTCCAGCACATCGTTCAGGTAAGAGGTTTCCTTCTCTGTCTCTGGTTCCTTCTCGGGGGCGAGCTTCAGCGGTTTCTTCCCCCTTTTGTTTAGGGCGATGATCTCAAAGACCCGGTCCTTGTGAATCACCTCCAGATTCGAGCCGTTGAACTTGTCGGTGGAATAGGTCATCATACCCGAGAAGACGTCGGTCTTGAAATGATAATAACTTGAGTCCTTCGTTTCCAGTACGATCTCGCGGGAGGGAAGGGAGCGTTGTGCCTCCACATAGGCATCCACCTCGTAATTGAGGCAGCACTTCAGCTTCCCACATTGTCCGGCCAGCTTCTGCGGATTGATGGAGATATCCTGTATACGGGCGGCAGAGGTGGAGACCGAGACAAAGCTCGACATCCAGCGACTGCAACAGAGTTCATGTCCACAAGGTCCGATGCCGCCGATGCGGCCTGCTTCCTGGCGGGCACCGATCTGTTTCATTTCGATCTTGACCCGAAACTCAGCAGCCAGCACCTTGATCAGCTGACGGAAGTCGACCCGCTCATCGGCGATATAGTAAAAGATGGCCTTGTTGCCGTCGCCCTGGTATTCCACATCACCGATTTTCATCTGCAGCCCCAGCTCCTCGGCGATCTGTCGGGAGCGGATCATGGTGGACTGCTCCCGTGCCTTAGCCTGTTCATACTTCTCTAAGTCGGCCGGCCGTGCGATGCGGTAAATTCGTCGCAGGCCGCCGTTGGCATCCTCACGGAAGTTGTTTTTCTTCATCTGCAGCTCTACCAGCTTGCCGGTGAGGGTGACTGTGCCGATATCGTGCCCGGGGAGGGACTCCACCGCTACCAGGTCACCCGCCTTCAGCTCCAGGTTATTGCTGTTGATGTAATACCCCTTGCGGGTGTTCTTGAACTGCACCTCCACCATCTTCGTCGCCTGCTGGAATGCAGAAAAATCGCACAGCCAGTCGTAGACGTGAAGTTTATGGGTATGACGCGTGCATCCTTTGCACCCCTTTGTATTTCGATCGGTTACCGTCTTTAGCGGGACGATATCCGACAATTTGTCTTCGAATTGTTCTTTGTCCATAGTAAAAATATATAATTGATCGCTCACCCGAAGGCCGGAGAGCTAGACTTTTCGATGATTCCTGATCTTAAACAAGATGCAAGATACAAAATTATTTTTTTAAAAACAGCGTAACTTTCAAACAAAGATCGAGGAATATGATCTTTGCATTGCCGTTTTGTTCGATCTGACGGTATGCCAGTGTAAACTCATCGTTGAATGCCTCGATGTTTGTCTCGTTGATGAATGGGGCGAAACGCTCCCCAAACTGGCGCTCCCTGCTGTTCAGGTAGACAATCTCCGGTAGATTCAGGTTGCTGACGAAATACTCGCGGAACAGTCGCAGGGCGTACAGCAGAAAGCTCTTCTGCATCTCGCGGCCGATGCCGGACAACGTTCCCGCCACCTCTTTGATTGCCTTGATGTTGCGTGATACCGAGGCACGCATCATGTCGATGAACAGTCCGAAGAAGTAGTTCGTTTCTTCGGAGGAGGTGATCAATTCGATGGCCTTGGTGAAGCTTCCTTTGGCGATACGGGCATAGTTAAGGGCCTGTGCGCGATCCAGGCGGAAGGTGTGTTCAATGGCTGCCGTCACCTCCTCCTGCTCAATGGCGGGAATGTGAAGAGGCTGGCAGCGCGACCAGATGGTCTGCAACACGTTCTCCCGGTCTTCCGACACCAGCAGGAAGACGGTTTTCGCGGGTGGCTCCTCCAGCATTTTGAGCAGTTTGTTGGCGCAACTCTCATGCATCTTCTCGGGTAACCAGACGATCATCACCTTGTAGGGTGCTTCGTACACCTTCAGGTTGAGTTTATGAATGATCTCTTCGCTCTCTTTGGCATAGATGAGTCCCTGGGCATTCTGCGCATCAATGTTGGCAAGCCATTGGTTGAGGGTAAAATAGCTGTTTTCCAAGAGGAACTGGCGCCACTGCGGCAAATATTCATCGCTCACCTTCGACTTGACAACGGGAAAGACGAAGTGCAGGTCGGGATGTGCCAGTTTGTCGAACTTATGACAGGAAGGACATGCGCCGCAGGCATCCTCCCGACCGCGGTTGGAGCAGTTGAGGTAACGGGCATAGGCAATGGCCAGCGGCAACTTCCCTACCCCCTCGGGACCGTAGAAGATGCGCGCATGCGGGATCAAACCGCGTTGCACCGATTCTATCAGGTGCCGCTTTACCTCATGTAGTCCAATGATGTCGCGAAAATACATCAGTATATCTCCTTTGCCACGCGCCATACACTTTCGGTCGCCATCAGCGAATAGAAATGGATGGAAGGCACCTTATGTGCCACCAACTCACGGCACTGGGCGATGCACCACTCGACCCCCACCTTTTTCGCTTCTTCATCGCTTTTACACTTGCGCAGCTCTTTCTCCAGCGGCGCCGGAATCTCGGTACGAAAGATCTGTGGCAGGACGGTGAGCTGGCTCATCAGGTGGATCGGCTTGATGCCGGGGATGATGGGGATGGTGATCCCGGCGGCGCGACAGCGCTCCACGAAGGCGAAGTACTGGCTGTTGTCGAAAAACATCTGTGTAACCAGGTAGTCGGCTCCGTGGTCGGCTTTCATCTTGGTATAGAGGACCTCCGACCCCATGTTGGGCGATTCCTCATGTTTCTCCGGGTAGCAAGCCATGCCGTAGGAGAAAGGTGTCTCGGGCGGAGTGAAAGAAGAACCGTCGAAAGCAATTCCCCGGTTAAAGTTGTTCACCTGCTCCTGCAGTCCCGTAGCATGAGCGTGGCTGTCCATGCTTCGCTGTTGTGCGTCGAGCTTCTTGGTATCACCGCGCAGCAGTAACAGGTCGGTCACCCCAAGGAAGGAGAGATCGATGAGCGCATACTCGGTCTCCTCTTTTGAGAAGCCTTGTGAGATAATGTGAGGTACAGCACGGATGCCGTAGCGGTTCTGTATTGCCGCAGCGATGGCAACCGATCCGGGGCGCTTACGCACGTTGGTCTTCCGGTAGACACCGTTCTCATCTTCCTGGTATATATTCTCGCTGTGGTGCGTGGTAATATTGATAAATTTCGGATCGAACTCTTTCAGACGATCGATCGTCTTGAATACCTGCCCAATGCTGTTGCCTTTCAGGGGAGGCAGCAACTCGAACGAGAAGGCAGTCTGCTGTGTCTTGTCAATCAGCTCTGAAATTTTCATATTGCTGTCTGTTTGTTAAATCCATCCGGAGAAATCAAAAGATCGCCCGGATCAGGTCCATCCCGTTGGCATAGAGTACCAGGCCAAAGAGCAGGATCATACCTGCTATCTGGGCGTACTCCATGAACTTCTCATTGGGCTTGCGGCGGGTGATCACCTCATAGATGAGGAACATCACATGCCCCCCGTCGAGCGCCGGTATGGGCAGGATATTCATAAAGGCAAGAATGACCGACAGGAAGGCAGTCATCATCCAGAACGCTTGCCAGTTCCATTGTGCCGGGAAGAGGTTGCCGATGGCACCAAAGCCGCCCAGTGAAGAGGCTCCTTCCTTGGTAAAGACATATTTGAACTGTGCCACATAATCCTTCAGTGTCTGGATGCCCAGTCTGATTCCCGCCGGGAAGGATTCGAAGAAGCCATAGCGGATCGTCGCGGTGCGGTAGATCTGTGGTGCCACCATGGCATAAAAGCCGAGGGTGCCGGCACTATCCACCGAAATGGCGGAGGTGTGCAACACACCGTTGCGGTAGTAGTCGAGGGTCACCTCGCTGTTGCGGTGGCTGTCGAGAGCGGCACGCAGGTCGCCAAAGGCAGGTGTGGCGAGGCCGTCAACCGCAGTGATACTGTCGCCCTGCACCAGTCCGGCGCTTTGTGCGGCACTTCCTTCCATGGTCCGGAAGACGACTGCCGGCACGCGGTAAGCGGCGAACCCCTCCTTGTCGGTCAGCAGCGTCTGCATCAATCCTTCGGGGATGGTGAGTACCACCTCTGCGCCATTGCGCAGCACGGTCACCTCATCGGCGTCGGCGATATCGAGGAGGGTGCGAACGCCAAAGCGCTCCAGCTCCTTTTCATCGGCACGCAACAGGATGTCGCCGTCCTGAAAGCCGGCATTGCGGGCTGCCTGACTGTACTCCATTCCCATCGTCACATTCCTGAGCGGCAGGTAAGTGTCGCTCCAGGTGAAGAGCACCATGGAGTAGATGAAAAAGGCGAGCAGCAGATTGAACAGCACGCCGGCCACCATCACCATCAGGCGCTGCCAGGCAGGTTTGGAGCGAAACTCCCACGGCTGGGCGGGCAAAGCCATCTGCTCCTTGTCCATCGACTCATCGATCATGCCGGCGATCTTCACATAGCCGCCCAGGGGCAGCCAGCCCACCCCGTATTCGGTGTCGCTTCCTTTCGGCTTGAAACGGCACAGCGCAAACCAGGGGTCGAAGAAGAGATAAAATTTCTCCACCCTGATCTTGAACAGCCGGGCGAAAAGGAAATGACCGAACTCATGGATGATGACCAGTATGGAGAGGCTCAGAATGAGTTGCAGTGCCTTGATGATAAATATATCCATTCTATTTGATGTT
>JAQVWR010000026.1:14671-18033 GCA_028709605.1 Proteiniphilum sp. | reverse complement strand
GTTGATTGGTTGATTCGATCATATGCTAATGAACCAGTTGGCTGATAATCTCACGCGTTTCGGTATCGGTCTGCAGGTAATCGTCGAGCGACGGGCTGGAGATGAAGAATGCCTTTTGCATGGTCTGTTCGATCAGCCGGCTCATATCGGTATAACCGATCCGTTCCTGAAGGAACAGCTGCACCGCCACCTCATTGGCGGCATTGAGGATGCAGGGCATGTTGCCACCCGCCGCGATCGCTTCGTAGGCATAGGTGAGACTGGGGAACTTCTCCCTGTCGGGCCGTTCGAAGGTGAGCTGCGAAAGTGCAAAAAAGTCGACCGGCGGGATATCCGACTTTAGCCGCTCCGGGTAGGAGAAGGCGTATTGTATGGGCATCCGCATATCGGGCTGTCCCAGCTGGGCCATCACCGAGTGGTCTTCAAACTGCACCATGGAGTGGATGATGGACTGCGGGTGTACCACCACCTCTACTTGCGAGGGCTTCACGCCGAAGAGCCATTTGGCTTCGATCATCTCAAGACCTTTGTTCATCAGCGTGGAGGAGTCGATGGTCACCTTCTCCCCCATATTCCAGTTGGGATGGTCCAGCGCCTGTGCACGGGTCACCCTCTTGAGCTGCTCCCGGGAGAACGTCCGAAAGGGCCCTCCCGAGGCGGTAAGCAGGATCTTCTCGATGCGATTGTTTCCCTCGCCGTTGAGGCACTGGAAGATAGCCGAATGTTCCGAGTCGACCGGCAGCACCGCGCACCGCTTCTCGAGCGCCAGTGAGGTGACCAGCTCGCCTGCCACCACCAGCGTCTCCTTGTTGGCCAGAGCAATCGTCTTGCCGGCATGGATCGCACTGATGGTAGGCTTCAGGCCCGAGAAACCAACCATAGCGGTGAGCACCATGTCTATTTGCTCATCCCGCACCATCTCTTCAATGGCACGGCTGCCGCACCATACCTTGACAGGCAGGTCGCTGAGTGCCTCCTTCAGCATCTCATATTTCGACTCGTTGGCGATCACCACCACTTCGGGCAGGAACCGGCGTACCTGTTCAATGAGCAGCTCCACCCGGTTGTTGGCCACCAGTGCGTAAGCCTCAAACCGATCGGGATAGGCGGCGATCACCTCGAGTGCCTGCGTGCCGATAGAGCCGGTGGAACCCAGGATCGCTATGTTTCTTTTTTTAACTTCCATTGAGGAGAAATTGGGCAGTAACAAGATGCAAAGATAATAAAAAACGGGATGGTTTTCATGTCGCGAACAGGGGATTTACCCGTCGGGATACAAATCAGCCATTTGCCGGAGCATCTCTTCGATGCTATGGGTGACAACACGCTGCGTGCCGCGCACGAGGACCCAGCAGTTCTTCTCTTCATCTACAAACAGCTGGAGAGGGGCATCGCCGGTAATCCGCCATCCCTTGCGGGAGAGCGCTTTGGTAGTCCAACGGGCCATCAGGCCGTCGGGGTGCTGCACCTGTGTGGTAACGGACTTGTCGAGTTGTTTCTGCACCACGAAGCTGCCGTACTCTTTGTCAAACTCGTAGGAAGAATGATGAAAAACCGTGTCGAAGCTACCGTTAAGGACCAGATCCTCGGGAGCCCCCACGGTGATCCCCTTTCCTTTCTCCATGAGCCAGAGCTTATCGGCCACCTGCATGGCGGTCTCGAGCTCATGAGTGGAGATAAAGATGGTTTTGCCGGTCTCGCGTGCCAGTTTCTGGAGCAACAGGAGGATGTTGATGCGATTAGGCAGGTCGAGATGAGACGTCGGTTCGTCGAGCAGGATCACCGGGGTGTCCTGTACCAGGGCGCGGGCAATGAAGACGCGCTGTCGCTCGCCGTCGGAGAGCTCATGGATGTTGCGTTCCTCATAGCCCTCCAGATAAGTCATCCCGATGGCACGGCTGATGATGCGCCGATCCTCATCGGTGAGGCTGCCCAGCCATCCGGTGTAAGGGTCCCTGCCGATGGAGATCAGCTCCCTCACCGTAAAGGCAGCCACCGACTGTTGTCCGGTGAGCACCACGGAGAGCAGCCGGGCTCTTTTTTGGGGCGTGAGGGCATGGATATCCTTCCCGTTGAGCAGGATCTCCCCCTCCCAGATGGGCTGCAGGGAGGCGATGGAACGCAACAGGGTTGATTTGCCACAGCCGTTCCTGCCGATCAAGGCGATCAGCTCCCCTTCACGGGCGGTGAGGGTGAGGTTCGACTGCACAATATGGGGTTGCCTGTGGGTACGATAACCAATGCTGACGTGGTTGAGCTGAAGAAGGGACATGACTGTTGTTTCAGTTGCGCGGGAGAGAACGGAGAGGTCACTCCTCTATCAGTCCTTCCGGGATAAACATCTCGAGGATCTTGTGTTGTTCATCGACGGCGGCGATTAAATCGTCAGCGGCAGGGATCAGATGTTCCTGATCGCCGTCTCTGACGATGAACAGCACGTTCATCGTGGCATCGTCAACCTCTTCGATCACCCCCAGGGCCGCTCCGTGCTGGTCGGTGATGGTGTACCCTACGAAGAAGTGCCAGTCGCGATCCTGCTGCTCATCTGCCGAGAGCACCACCTTGCGCGGCAACAGCACCTCTAAGTTACTATACCGCGAGGCAGCGGGTTCATCATCCACATCCTCAAACTTGACCCGGGCAGATACATCGGTGGTAAAGGTGAACTCCTCCACCCAAAAGGGTACCGGGAGACCGTCAATCTCCAGAAAATAATTCTCCACATCCAGCTCGGCATACTCCCTCCTTCGGAAGAGGAGCACCAGCTCGCCCCTGATCCCGTAAGGTTTCTGCGTACGGGCCACCGGAAGAAGATCAGTTGGTGCGATCATGGCCTATTTTCTGCGTTGATACCTGATGTTCTTGAGTTTGTCGCGGTTTCCCCCGTTCATCTTCACCTCAGGGATGGTATAGTGCCCACTAGGTATATTGATCTTACCGCCCGATAACTCACTCAGGTCGTGGAAGATCTTCTCATCATCGGCCTCCTTGTTCCACTGGGAGTAGGATCGTTTCATCTGACCGAGCAGCATCCTGATCAGGTGATCTCGCTTATCTCCTTCCTCCATGTCGGCCGCGATCTTCACCATCTGCTCCAGGATCTTACCGTAGTGACGGTACCGCATGGTGGGACGGCTATAATCCAGCTGTCCCGGTGTGGAGTAGAGATCCTCCTTTTTGATTACCTCATAAGGATACTCGATGTCGAGCTTAAAATCCGACATGATGGCCAGGTGGTCCCAGAGGATGTGCTTGAAGTTGTTCACATCACGCAGGTGCGGGAACATGCTGCCCATGATGTCAATCACGGCATACGCACATCGCTTCCGTTCTTCCGGATCCTTGATGGAGACGCAATGATC
>JAQVWR010000026.1:13256-14571 GCA_028709605.1 Proteiniphilum sp. | reverse complement strand
AGGTTCCGCAGCCGGATACCGTATTTTTGCGAGATGCTGTACATTGACTCGCCCACCTGTACAGTATGAAATTCATAAGGTTTGTCGGCCCGTACCTTCTTCTTCTGGAAGTAGACGATATCCCCTTCGCTCAGGGGGAAGTCGGGCGGCACCTCGTTGTACTTCAGCAGATCCTTCTCTTTGAACCCGAACTCGCTGGCGATGCCGCCGAACGTATCACCACTGACAGCGATCACGTAAACCAGCCCGTACGTGATATAAGGCTGATGCTCCCAGATGGCCTGTGCCGATTCTATCCTGCGGCGCTCCTCACGCTCGCGACGGCTCACCCCCTTGCGGTACTTCGGGTCATCGTAGCGATAGAGCGCATAATCTTCGATCAGCTTGATCAGCTTGTTGGCATAAGCCCTGTCGGTAGCATATCCCGATTTCTGCAATCCCCGCGCCCACCCTTTGTAGTCGGTGGGGGAGAGCTCAAAGAGTGCACGGTAGCGCACGCTGTTGGCCAGGAACTCGGAATGGTCGCGGTAGGACTCCTCCACAGTTTCATAACTGCGGAAGCAGTCGTTAGGTGAATCGTCTGCCGCATACACCGAGGGGCCTCTCCATCCGCGGTGGCACTTGATGCCGAAGTGATTGTTTGAGCGGCGCGCCAGCTCGCTCAAGCCGGCACCCGACTCAAGGATGCCCTGTGCCAGGGTGATGGAAGCCGGTATCCGGTAACGCTCCATGTGCGCCACCGCCAGATCGCCGTAACGGTCGATGTAGGCTTCATATGTGCTCATCCTCTGTTGTCCGGTGAGTGTGGCCGGCACAAATAAAAGAGAGAGAATGACAAGGAACGGTAAAATAGTTCTATATTTGCGAACTAAACTCTGCATTATACAATGAAAGAAATCAATTTATCCACAAAGATAGCTGTTTATCTGTTAGAGGAATGCACCAACCGGGAAAAAAAGTTGATCGAATCGGCAAAAAGCGCTACACAGAGGGCCTATGCGCCCTACTCCGGCTTTCGTGTGGGTGCTGCCGTACTGCTCGACAACGGAGAGATTGTGAGCGGCAACAACCAGGAAAATGCGGCGTATCCCTCGGGGCTGTGTGCCGAGCGGACCACCATCTTCTTCGCCAACTCCGCCTTTCCCAATGAGAAAGTGGTTGCGATAGCCATTGCCGCCTTTCATAAAGGTGCGTTCACCACCGATGTGATCACTCCCTGCGGTGCCTGCCGCCAGGTGCTCCTCGAGACGGAGAAACGTTTCAAGTCGCCCATAAAGGTATTGATGTACAGCGAAAAAGGGGTGTACGTGGTGAA
>JAQVWR010000026.1:0-13156 GCA_028709605.1 Proteiniphilum sp. | reverse complement strand
GTGCGTTCACCACCGATGTGATCACTCCCTGCGGTGCCTGCCGCCAGGTGCTCCTCGAGACGGAGAAACGTTTCAAGTCGCCCATAAAGGTATTGATGTACAGCGAAAAAGGGGTGTACGTGGTGAATAGCATCAAGGATCTGCTGCCGCTCAGCTTCGGCGACGAGATGCTGAGATGATCCGTATGCAGCCCGACGGTTTGAAGGTTTGAGACCGCAGAGCACCTCCGGCAATGCGTACACCATCGGCAAAATTTATCAAAACGAAGCTTCGTAAAGGGTGACCAGGTACCATTCACTGTCGATCCTGACAAAGTAATAGTCGGCATAGATCCCGTTATTGATTCCGCGTATCTCTACCACGGCGGTATCGTTCCGAAAGCGGACCTCCTGATAGTACTGATCATAGGGACGGGTCAGGTAGGTGCTGTCATAAGTGAGATCAAGCATTTCCCAATCATATTTACCGACGGATTCTTCTATGGGGGCCATCCCCTGATCGCGGGTGTCGGGAACGATCACGCTGATGGGAAATTTGATTCGTCGCAACTGAAATTTCTCATCCTTGCTGAACCGTTCGATGAACCGACCGAACTCCTCCTCAACAGACATCACCTCTTTCAGCGTATCGGCTTGTTTGACAGCGGCATACTCCATTTTACGTTCAGACATATTGTTGCCCGAATTCCCGCTCCGGGTACATGAGAGGAAGAGGCTAAGAGGAAGAATAGCGGTAAGAAAAAAAATTTTACGTACCATTGCTGTATGGGTGATGATGGGTGTATGTATCAATAACCTAAATCTATTACAAAGGTATAAAAAAAGTTGAGAACCAAATAGTAAAGGAACAATTTTTACAAAAATCCAATTCTCCCGCATTCTTTGTCCGGAAAAAGAAAATATCGTTATCTTTGTTTCATAAAAGCGACACTGCATGAACTTTCAAAGAAAAATCGACGATCTGTTTTCCGCACAGATGGAAGAATGGCCGCAATTGAGAGAAGCGGCAATCCAGCTTGCTCAGGTCAGAGAGAAATCATTTACATGGGGAGACGCGTTCAAGGTGAGCGTACAGTTCAACCCTGCCAGGATGGTATCTGCAGCTGCACAGGTCGACAAGGAGATGATCAGCCGGCGTCCCTGTTTCCTTTGTGCTGCCAACAGGCCGGCACTCCAGAGAGGAATCCCTTTTCTGGAAAAATACAGCATCTTGTGCAATCCTTTCCCCATCCTCCGAAACCACCTCACCATCCCGCTACATTCGCACGTGCCACAGCGCATCCGCAAGAAAACGGGCGAGATGCTGATGCTGGCTGAGCAGCTTCCCGATTATGTTGTCTTTTACAACGGACCCGCGTGCGGTGCCTCCGCGCCCGACCATTTCCACCTGCAGGCAGGGCTGAAAATGCCGGAGCTGCTGCAGGGCGATCATGAACTGCGCTCCTGCATGATGATCACGAGTGAAAGCAGGAAAGAAGCGGAGGAGCTCTTTGAGGATGTATACAACTATCTGCGTCACCGCCAGCCCGACGAGGAAGAGCCGATGATGAACCTGATCGCCTTCACTCAGGACAACCGGTATCATCTGCATCTGTTTCCGCGCAGGGCACACCGCCCCCGGCAATATTACGAGACAAGCGGCAGACAACTGCTCATCAGTCCCGGGGCACTGGATATGGCCGGGCTGTTTATCACCGTACGGGAAGAAGATTTCCTCAAACTGAAACGGCACGATATAGAAGATATCTATGCCCAGGTCTCCCTGCCGGTCATCTGAACGTTTCAACGCTTTTACATTTGTATGTTTGTAAGTTCAAGGTTCATAGTTTATTGTTTATTTTTTAATATATAGTTAAAAAGCTGATAGCCGAAAGCTGAGTGCTGAGTGCTGATAGCTGAAAGCGAAAAGCTGATAGCTGATAGCTGATAGCTGATAGCTGAAAAAAACATATGGAAAATTCGGAAATCATATTACTGAATATCAACGGGGAGGACAAACCCGGGCTGACGGCAGCCCTTACCGAGATACTGGCGAAGCATGGTGCCTTTATCCTCGATATCGGCCAGTCGGACATCCACCGCAACCTGTCGCTGGGCATTCTCTTCAAGTCGATGCACCATAACTCGGGTGAGATCATGAAAGACCTGCTCTTCAAGGCCTACGAGATGGATGTCAATGTGCGGTTCACCCCCATCACGGCGGAGCGCTATTCCAACTGGGTGAGCATGCAAGGCAAGAACCGCTACATCATCACCCTGTTGGGAAGGATCCTCACGGCCAAGCAGATCGCTGCCGTTTCGCACATCATCGCCGAGCAGAACCTCAACATCGACAACATCGTGCGGCTCACGGGACGCATCCCGCTCGATGAGGAGCAGCGGGCAACCAAATCGTGTGTCGAGCTCTCGGTACGAGGCACACCCAACGACCGCCAGCAGATGCAGCAGTCGTTTCTGGAGCTCTCTTCCGACCTCAACTTCGACATCTCCTTTCAAGAGGAGAGTATGTACCGCCGTATGCGGCGGCTCATCTGCTTCGACATGGACTCCACGCTGATACAGACCGAAGTGATCAATGAGCTGGCCATGAAGGCAGGCGTGGGAGACAAGGTGAAAGCGATCACCGAATCGGCCATGCATGGGGAGATCAATTTCGAGGAGAGCTTCCGGCAACGGGTGAAGCTGCTCAGGGGGCTCGATGTCTCCGTGATGAGCGAGATCGCCGAGAAGCTGCCCATCACCGAAGGTCTCGACCGGCTGATGAAGGTATTGCAGAAGGTAGGCTTCAAGACTGCCATCCTGTCGGGGGGATTCACCTATTTCGGCAACTACCTGCAAGAGAAGTACGGCTTCGACTATATGTATGCCAATGAGCTGGAGATAGAGAACGGAAAGCTCACCGGCAACTATGTGGGAGATGTGGTGGACGGCAAGCGCAAGGCTGAACTGCTGCGGTTGATTGCGCAGGTGGAGAAGATCGACCTGCGACAGACGGTAGCCGTCGGGGACGGCGCCAACGACCTGACCATGCTCGGCATCGCCGGCCTGGGCATCGCCTTCCATGCGAAGCCCAAGGTGAAAAAGAATGCGGAACAATCGCTTTCAACGGTCGGCATCGACGGGATCCTTTATTTCCTGGGATACAAGGATTCGATGCTCGACAGCAAATTATTGAACGGCTGACCCTCTTAACAGACACATTGGTATGGATTTTGTGGATATATTAAATCGCTTCGACGGCGAATCGGAGCTTCGGAAACCTGCCAGAGCACTGGTTTGTTTCACCTGTCCCGAGACGGGGAAGAAGCTGACACGACTGGCCTGTCAGATAGCGATGACCCGATCGGAGAGGTCATCGATTACGCTTCTCTATTTCATCGACCAGCAGCAAGAGACCCTGTCGCAGGAGGAGCTCAACCTGATACAGAGCAAAATAAGCTCCGACTTCCTGCCAAAGGGGGAGAAAGGAAAAATCACCCTGCGCACGTTTGTCAGCGATGAACAAGATCATCCGACACACATTACAAAGTTGGCGGAAGAGCAGAACTGTAATTTAGTACTCAGAGGGGTCACCCATGAGGAGCTGGATCCCCGACAGGTGGAGCGATACAGCCGGCTCAGGTGTGATCCCGCCAATCCTGTGCCGGCCATCCTGGCACAGTTCCCGGAGGGTGAAGCGCAAATCCTGCAGGAGCTCACTTCGCTGATGGGATACGACAAGGTACCTACCGCCCTCTTTGTAGACAACGATATGAGGGAAGCCAACCGCATCTTTGTTCCCATATTGGAGAAGTCAGATGTCCACACCTTCACCTATCTGTTCCATCTGGCACAGCAGGAGCAGGCAGAGATCATGGTCTGGGACGCCATCGGCATTATCCAGTCGGAGCCCAAACTGCAGAAGTTCTACCAGTTGGTGGTGAAGAAGAGCGACGGGCGGGTGCATCTATGGAACGACGACCGTAAAATTGAGGAGGCGTTTATCCGGGAACAGGACCTACTGATGATCGGGATGGAGGGATGGAACAGGCTGATCAATGCCCCTCTGCCCTGGAAAGAGCAGCTGCCATCCCTGTTAATCATCAAGGATATCAACACATAACAAAAGAATATGGATCCATCTGACACTGCAAAAAAACTGGCGGTCATCCACACACATATAGCAAACAGGCAGCTGAAGCACGCCATTGAAGGCATCCAGGAGCTTGCCTCCGGCCAGCACAACTGGGCTGTTTCGGAGAAGATAGCGGAGCTGGAGAACAACTACCGGTACATGCTGCATTACTTCTTCGAGGGAAAGAAGGATCCGGAGCAAAAAAGCATTTACCGGAAGCTGATCCGGGATCTCTACACGGTGGCCGATGATGCGGCGGGCGAACGAATGCTGCAGGGCAGTTCCTCCCTGTTCTTCGACAAGATGAGGATGATGCAGTTGCGCGAACCGGTCACCACGGACGAATACAGAGAGATCATTGCCAGACAGTCCGACACCTCCTCTTTTATCAGCCTGCTGGAAGAGGGCCCCGAGAAGGAGAGTCGTCGCCATGACAACAGGGTGGCATATGAGAAAACCCTGCAGGATCTTTTCTACAGCATCTTTGCATCGCCACGGGCCAATGCCGACATGACCGGTTCCTTCAGCCGCTTCCTTGAGGATAACCGGCTCCCCGTGCAGGCAAAAGCGGTGTTTGTCTCTGCCCTGACCATGAACCTCCTGCAGCGGTTCGACGCGCTGAAGGCGGAGTTCCTGCTCGATCTGTACAAACATCCCGAGCCGGAGGTAGCCACCCGCGCCATCATCGGCATCATCCCCCTCTTTCAGCTTCACAGCGAGCGATGGACGCTTTATCCCGGGGTTGGAAGCAGGCTGCAGCTTTTTGCCGACGACACGCTGTTCACCCGTCGTTTCATGGCGGCGGTGACCGGCTACATTCAGGCGCATGAGACGGAGAAGATCACGCGGCGGCTCACCGAGGAGATCCTGCCGGAGATGATGAAGCTGAGCCCGATGATCGGGAAGAAGATCCGTCTCGATGAGTGGATGGGCGAGAGCGGCCTGGATGAGAAGAATCCCGAATGGCAGAAGCTGCTGGATGAGACCGGCCTGACCGATAAGCTGCAGGAGTTTTCCAATCTGCAGATGGAGGGTGCCGACGTGTTCCACTCCACCTTCTCCAACCTGAAATCCTATCCCTTCTTCCAAGAGATGAGCAACTGGTTTCTGCCGTTCGAGCCGCAGCACAGCAGCCTCCGCAGTCTCTTCAGCAAGAGGGAAGAAGGGTCATCGCTCTTCGACACCCTGACCCGTACATCCATGATCTGTAACTCCGATAAATACTCCTTCTGTTTCAGCGTGATGATGATGCCGGAGCAATACCGCCGGATGATGATCTCCCAGCTGGGTGCCGAAGGGGAAGAGATGCAAAAGATGCTGGCGGAGGAAGAAGTGATGAATCCCCACCGGAAAGAGGAGACCCTGATCAGGCTGTATATCCACGATCTGTACCGTTTCTTCAAGCTCTTCCGGCGACACGACGAATTTGAAGACATCTTCGGCCTCCCGCTCAACTACCATGAGCTGGTGCCGTTCCGCCCGGTAGTGCGGCAGCCCGCACATCTGGAGAAGATCGCTCTCTACTATTTCGAGAAGAACAACTTCCGGGAAGCGCTGGAAGCATACACCCTGCTGGCGGAAGAGGGGACAGAGAAGAATGAGATCTGGCAGAAGATCGGCTACTGCCGGCAGATGCTAGCCGACATCAGGGGAGCAGTGGAAGCCTACCTCCACGCGGAACTGATGGACGAGAACAACAGCTGGGTGCTGCATCGCATTGCAAGCTGCTACAGGATGCTGAAGGAGCCCGAGTCGGCACTGACCTACTACCGCCGTCTGGAACAGATCCGCCCCGACGACCTCAACATCCAACTACAAATCGGGCACTGTCATCTGGAGTTGAAACAGTATGAGAAAGCGCTCAACTACTATTTCAAGGTAGAGCTGTCAGACAGCAACAACACCCGCGCCTGGCGCTCCATCGCCTGGTGTGCCTTTCTCTCCCGCAAGTTCGACGTAGCACAGAGCTATTACACGCGCATCCTCGAACAGGAGCCCAATGCACATGATTACCTCAATGCGGGGCATGTGGAGCTCTGCCTGGAGCATACCAAAGAGACGGTAGAGCTTTACCAGTTGTCACTGGAGAAAGCAGGCAGTTTCGACACCTTCCGGGCAATGCTGGCAGAGGATGAGGAGGAGCTGCAGGAAGCAGGCGTAGACACCGCCATCCTTCCAATTATCCTGGACCGTATGCGTTACGGCAAAAATCTCTGAAGCAGGGTCAGGAACAGGCTATCGGTACCATCCGTTTCGTTCGATCAGATCATAGACCTTTGCCGGCACAAAGGCGCGCATATTCTTTCCCTCGCCGATGCTCCTGCGGATAAAGGTAGAGGAGATCTCCAGCACGGGAGCATCGACTAACCGTACACGTTCACGCATCGTCTCCGGGATCACCACCTCCTCTCCCAGTCGGGGGTAGATCAGCACAGGATAGCTGCGGATGAGCCGTTCATGTTCTTTCCAGAGAGGCAGTTGGTTCCAGTTATCCGCCCCGATGATCAGCGTGAAGCGCTTGTCGGGGTACAGGGCCGTGAGCCGGTCGAGTGTGTCGATCGTATAGGAGGGGCGTGGCATGTGAAACTCCACATCCGACACCAACAGGCGAGGGTATGGTTCGATGGCACTCCGCACCATCTCTAAGCGATAGCGGTCATCGAGCAGCTCATCCGTATTCTTCAGCGGGTTGCGGGGGGTGACCACGAACCACACCTCATCGAGGGCAGTGAACGCACACACGTAGGAGGCCAGCATCAGATGTCCTGCATGAATGGGGTTGAACGAGCCGGAGAAGATACCGATTTTCTTTTGTTGCATGGTCTTTCTTCAATAAATGGGGTATTTGCCGCCCTCTCCGGCAAAATTAGCAAAAAAACCGATGTACCTGTGAGAGGTACATCGGTTTTTTCATTCGTTTTCATTCAGGGTACGTGCTAACCCTTTTTCTTGAAGAGGGAGATGATCCAGAGCAGCAGAACGGCACCAACCAAAGCAGTGACAAAGCTGGGGATCATACCGTTGCCGGCACTGATGCCGAGCAGTCCGAAGACCCAACCGCCAATGACTGAGCCGGCGATACCTACGAGTATATTCACCAGCAAACCGAAACCGCCGCCTCTCATCAATTTACCTGCAAGCCAACCGGCAATTGCTCCAATAATAACCCATCCTAACCAACTCATAATAAATTGTTTTTAAATATGAATAATTCATCTGACCGGGTATTAGGTCAGGTTTCCCTCAATAAACAGCAAAAAGCAATAAATTGTTTAAAATGAATGAATAAAATGTAACGGTTCAACTCATTCGGTTCTTATAATCGGCATAGATAAAGCGGCGATAAAGTTCAAAATGGCCGTCACGGGTCCACAGTCCGAGGGAGGGGTGCGTGACCCCGTTGAAGAGGGTAGTCTTCACGATAGTGTAGTGGATCATGTCTTCAAAGACAATACGGTCGCCCACCTGCAGGGGAGCATCGAACGACCAGTCGCCCATGAAGTCGCCGCTCAGACAACTGTTTCCCCCCATGCGGTAGGTAGGCTTCCCTGCCACCGGCTCCTGGTATGCACCCCGTATACGGGGTTTGTAGGGCATCTCAAGGCAGTCGGGCATATGACAGGCAAAGGAGACGTTGAGCATGGCGGTCTGCACCCCCTGGTTCTCCACAATGTCGGCGACGGTGGCCACCAGCACGCCGGTTTCCCAGGCGAAAGCGCTGCCCGGCTCCAGGATAATCTCCAGGTGGGGATAACGATTTTTCAGTGCCGTGAGCAAGGTAATCAGATGCTCTACATCGTAATCCTTGTGGGTCATCAGATGACCGCCGCCCAGGTTAAGCCATTGGATCTGAGAGAAGAGATGGCCGAACTGCTGTTCCACCACTGCCAGTGTCCGTTCCAGGTCGTAGGAATTGTTTTCGCACAGGTTGTGCAGGTGAAGGCCGCTGATCCCTTCCGGCAGGTGCTCCCCTATCCTGTCGGCAGTGACCCCCAGTCGTGATCCCGGCGCACTGGGGTTATAGAGGTCGGTCTCCACCACCGAGAAGCCGGGGTTGATGCGCACGCCGCAACGGATCTCCCTACCCGAAGCCTTCACCTGCGGGTAGAACCGCTCGAACTGCGAGAGGGAGTTGAAGGTGATGTAACTGCTGTAGCGCAGGAACGTCGGGAACTCCTCGTCGGTATAGGCAGGAGCATAGGTATGTGCCGGGCTGCCCATCTCCTCGAAGGCCAGCTGCGCCTCCGCCACCGAGCTGGCGGTGGATTGGCCGATATACTCCCGGATAATGGGAAACGCCTTCCAGAGAGCGAAAGCCTTGAAAGCAAGGATAATGCTGACGCCGGCTCGATCCTGTACCGATCGGATCAGCTGCAGGTTGCGCCGCAGCAGCTCCTCCTCCATCACGAAACAAGGCGAAGGTATTTGCGTAAAATCAATCATTGTGTGGTCATTTTCTTCATTTATTCAGGATGCTCCGGTGTACACCGCCCTCTCTCCCCTACGGCACACTCCCGGAAAATAGGTATAGAGAATCTTTTAGCACACTCTTTTCGGGTGCAATGATACAAAAAAACAGTGAAATAATCATCATGGCAGGGAAAACCGCTCACACAACAAAGATATTATGTAGAACAGTTCTAAATTAGTTTAATTTTTCCTATTTTTGTCCCCACATAAACAACAAACGATGTATCAGACCCCGAAGACAAAGATCAGGTCTGCCATGAAAATGGCCTGGCTGATCGATACCAACCCGAGCCTGCTGTTGATGCTGCAGCATTTCAACATCGATTTCCGGGTGAGCGACCTGACGGTGGGGCAGCTCTGCGGCAAGTATGACATCAGCGAGAACCTCTTCGTCAGTATCGCCAATCTTTACAACGGCTTCGACACGAAGGGTCATCAGCCCTTCACCCGAAAAGATCTGTTGCAGGTGATCGACTTTCTGCAGAGCAGCCATGATTACTACCGCAGCGACAAATACCCGCAGATCAGCGCCTATATCCGCCAGTTGCAGGAGCATCATCCTGTCAGGGAGATGAAGCTGCTGGAGAAGTTCTTCAACGAGTATTTCGCGGAGGTGCTGGAGCATCTGGATTATGAAGACAGCATCGCATTTCCCTACTTTATCACCCTGCTAAACAATGGCAAGGCGGAAGAAAAAGGAAAACGCTACTCCTCGAAAGAGTATGGGCGGCACCACACCGATATTGAGCTGAAGCTGCAGGATCTGAAGAACCTGCTGTTGAAGCATATAGACATTGAGGATCGCCTGGATCTGCGCCGCAAGCTGTTATTTGCGCTCTATGAGCTGGAGTTCGACCTCTATATCCACTCGCTGATTGAAGAGAACATCCTGATACCCTCCGGCGCGCTCATTGAAAAAGAATAAAATGTATACCCCCCCGCTTCATATCGCCATCATGGAGAACTCGAAGATAATCTTCGAGGGACTGCAGGCCATTATCTGCCACTCTTCACTCGATTGCTGCGTCAACCGGGTAGAAACACTTGAGAAGCTGACAGAAATGATAGAACACACCCCCATAGACATCCTGATTGCCAACCCCATGCAGTTTGTCAACCGGGAAAAAGAGATCAAGAAGCTGCGCAGGGCCTATCCTACGCTGGCCATTGCCGGCATCGACTTCGGCATCATCAACCACCAGCCGATGCTGACCGACCTCTCCTTCACGCTCTACGACTCTCCCGAACACATTCTCCACTCGCTGATGAAGCTGCAAGAGAAAAGCCGGTCGACGGAGCAGGAGAAGGAGGAGGACGACAACCTCACCCCACGCGAAATCGAGGTGCTGACCGGCCTGGTGAACGGCATGATCAACAAGGAGATCGCCCAACAGCTGCACATCAGCATCCACACGGTGGTAAGGCACCGGAAAAACATCACCCTGAAAACAGGGATCCGCAGCCAGTCGGGACTCACCATCTATGCCATCTCAAAGAAGATCGTCTCGATAGAAGATATCGACCCATAACATCCTGTATGACAACCGGTAAAGATCCGGACATTCCTCATGTGGAAGAGACCGGCTGAACGGATGGCGGCAAAAAAGGAGATACAAGCGTCGACTGCAATACCCATAAGTAAGCATTTTCCGACCGTATAATACCCCAAAAGGGGCATTGCAGGCAGCTTATTTTCTCACTACCTTTGCAGCGTTACACAAAAAAAATCAAATTCAGCATCACAATGAAACAAATTACCATCTATCGGATCTTATTCCTGTTTATGGCTATCCTCTTCAGGATATCCCTCTTCGCGCAGGCAGACGCAAGCGACGCCATGTTGTTTGGCGATGTTAAGGTAAAAGGTACCAACAACCACATACCCTATGCCACCATCTTCGTGAAGGGCACCACCATGGGCACGGCAGCCGACGAAACAGGGCACTTCAAGCTGGCCCACCTGCCGGAAGGAAAGCAGACCATCGTGGCACAGTTCGTAGGATTCAAACCGCAGGAAGTGGAAGTGATCATGAAGAGAGGCAAAGGCACGGAACTCTATTTCGAACTGGAGGAGGATCTGTTCAACCTGGAGCAGGTGGTGGTAACCGGCACCCGCACGCAGCACTATGTGAAGAACGTTCCGGTACGCACCGAGGTGGTCACCTCACAGGCGCTGAAGAGCAAGAATGCCTGGAACGTGTTCGAAGCACTGGAGGGAGTGCCCGGCATACGGGTGGAGAACCAGTGTCAGGCCTGCAACTTCACCATGGTGCGGATGCAAGGACTCGGCTCGGAGCACACACAGGTACTGATCAACGGGCAACCGATTTACTCGGGACTGGCCAGTGTGTACGGGCTGGAGCAGATCGGCACCGGCGATGTGGACCGCATCGAGGTAATCAAAGGTGCCGGCTCGGCTCTCTATGGCAGCAGCGCCATTGCGGGAGCCATCAACATCATCACCCGGGAGCCCTCTCCCGTGCCGACGGTGAGTGCTGACATCCAGCTCGGCAGCCACCAAACCAACATCTATAACCTCAACGCCTCCATGCGTAACGAGAAAGGCACTGTCGGCCTGAGCCTCTATGCGCAGAAGATCGACCATGGCGTGATCGACGCCACCGGTGAGGGAATGAACCGGGATGACGTGAAAAAGAAAGACGGAATCTCTGACCGGGTGGCCTCAAAACTGCACAACATGGGAGCAGCTCTCTACATCCACAATCTCTTCTTCGGAAACGATAAGCTGGTGTTCCGTGGCAAGGCAATCAACGAAAAAAGAGAGGGAGGGGTGATTACCGACGATCTGTACAAAAACCCTTTCTCCGAAGGGACAGAGAGCATTCATACCGACCGCTACGAGGCAGAAGCAAATTACCGCCTCGGCTTCAGCGGAGGCGAGTTGAACTTTAACAACTCATACATCAACCATAACCGCAACGCTACCAACGATTCATACCTGGGCGATTATATGGATACGCACGACGGCGCATCACCCGATGTACAGAAGTTACGGCCCTACTTAGCGAAGGAAAACTCGCTGATCAACACGCTGACCCTGGGAAAGCAGCTGGGTGACCATAGCCTGCTGATCGGACTGCAGCATTATGTGACGCGACTGAACGAATCGGGCATGTATGTGGTGGTGGATGAGGCGAGCGACTGGTATGGCGACTCTTACCGCTCTACCGCACGCAAGCATGCACATGAGGCGGGTGCTTTCCTGCAGGATGAGTGGCAGGTGACAGACAATCTGACGGTGGTGCCGGGGGTACGCATCGACCACCACCACTCGGGAGAAGAGTACGCCTCCGACCGGAAGGTGTTTGACAGTGACTTTCCCGAGACATCGTTCAACAGGAACAGCGTCAACCCCCGGCTGGCCGTAAAATATCACGCCGGTGAACACCTCACCCTGCGTGCCAACGCTGGCACAGGCTTCCGTGCCCCCTACGGTTTTTCGGAGGACCTGCATCTCTGCAGCGGCTCCCCCCGTGTCTGGAAATCGTCGGATTTAAAAGCAGAGACCTCTCGCAGCATCAACCTCTCGGCCGACTATCACGGACACCGTTACCAGCTGAGTGCCAACCTGTTCTACACTTACCTGAAAGACAAGATCGACTTCAGTGATGCCGACGAACAGGTGAAGAACCTGGGCTATACCTATCAGTGGCGTAACATCGACGATGCGGTGGTGCAGGGCATCGAGATGAGCCTGCAGGTAAACCCGGTCCACTATCTCAGCATCGGAGCGGACGTTGGCTTTAACAAGGGAGTGTATCAAAATGCACGGGAAGACTGGAAAAATACCGAATATGAGAACGTAAGCGACCGCATCCCCCGTTTCCCGTCCACCACCGGAAGCATAAAGGCGGAATACACGCCCTATGGTTGGAACTTTACGCTCTACGGGCTCTACCAAGGGAGCATGTACATCGACTACTTCAGCGAAGAGGCAGCCAGCGCGAAGATCAAAAAGAGCGACCCCTACATGACGGTGAATGCAAGCCTCTCAAAAACTTTCGGCAAGGTACGCCTTTACGGTGGCGGGAAAAATATCTTCAGTTACCTGCAGGATGAGAAACACCTGGATGACGCGGCTTTCCTCTATGCACCGGTTTACGGTGCCCTCTGGTACGCCGGCATCTCGGTCAATATCACTCACTGATCGTGCGCATGTCGCACGATAACAACTAAATCTTTTGACTCGCAAGGGTTTGCGACCTGTATAGGCCCGCGATCGCTAAAAGAACTGCTGCACAACCGTTCAAATCCGCACATCACTCCGATGCTGCGGGTTTGCTTTTTCGGACTCATGCGAAACATTTTAACCTTCTTATACGTTTCATTCCTATCACTGGTAGCGGTCAGCGGACGAACAGGCACATCGTCAGAGAATGTATCCGAGAATAAGTGAATTACACACAACAACCAGTAATATATAGGATATGAAGATTCATGAATACCAGGCAAAGGAGATGTTTGCCGCCTACGGGATTCCGGTAGACCAGAGCATCATCTGCCGCTCGGTGGAAGATGCCGTAAAGGCATACGAGCAACTGGATGTACGGAA
>JAQVWR010000087.1 GCA_028709605.1 Proteiniphilum sp. | reverse complement strand
AAACAGAATATAAACACCTGCGAGAACATATTTCCCTTCAATCTGTTGAATAATTGCACATTTTTCGTAAATTTGCGCAATTTTTAATCAGAACGAACCCCGGTAGATTCCACAAAGTGGTTCCAAACGGGTAATCAAAACGGATTCAATTATGACTCACAATTTATTAAAAGGTAAAAGAGGGATTATTTTCGGAGCGCTGAACGATATGTCCATCGCCTGGAAGGTGGCTGAAAGAGCCGTAGAAGAGGGTGCCACCATTACCCTTTCGAATACACCGGTAGCGGTACGCATGGGCGATACGGCAAAGCTCGGAGAGAAACTCAATGCGGAGATCCTGCCGGCTGATGCTACCAACGTGGAAGATCTGGAGATGGTCTTCTCCAAATCGATGGAGATCCTCGGCGGCAAGATCGACTTTGTCCTGCACTCCATCGGGATGTCACCCAACGTGCGCAAGAAAAGAACCTACGATGATCTCGACTACGATATGCTGTCCAAGACGCTCGACATCTCCGCCATCTCCTTTCACAAGATGCTGCAGGTTGCCCGCAAGCTCGATGCTGTGGAGCGGGGGGGATCGATACTGGCACTGACCTATGTGGCGGCACAACGCGTCTTTTACGGTTACAACGACATGGCCGATGCGAAGGCGCTGCTGGAATCGATCACCCGCAGCTTCGGCTACATCTACGGGCGCGACAAGGGGGTACGCGTGAACACCATCTCCCAGTCGCCCACCATGACCACCGCCGGCAGCGGCGTAAAGGGGATGGAAGATCTGATGGACTTCTCCGAGCGGATGGCCCCTATTGGGAATGCCAATGCCGACGACTGTGCCGACTACTGTATCGTGATGTTCTCCGACCTCACCCGCAAGGTGACCATGCAGAACCTCTACAACGACGGCGGCTTCTCCAGCATGGGCATGAGCCTGCGTGCGATGAAACAGTACAGCAACGGCTTGGATGAAAACAGAGACGAGAACGGGAACATCATTTACGGATAATTGCAGCCGTAACCGTCAATAATTTAGCTTCCGTCAGCCGACGGAAGCTTTTTTTTCATACATTTGTATGCTTATGATGATCAGGATCTACAATGAGAACCCCAACCCTCGTGAAATTGAAAAGGTGGTGGAAGTACTCCGTGACGGCGGCATCGTGGTGTATCCCACCGACACGCTTTACGGCATTGGTTGTGATGCCCTGAACGTGCGGGCAGTGGAGAAAATCTGTGAAATGAAGGGCATCAATCCCCAGAAGAGCAACCTCTCGATCATCTGCAACGACCTGAGCATCATCAGCGAATATGCAAAGGTGAGCACCCCCGTCTTCAAACTGATGAAAAGGAACCTACCCGGCCCCTTTACCTTTATCCTGCCCACCACCTCTTCGCTGCCGAAGATTTACAAGAAGAAAAAGACGGTAGGCATCCGCGTGCCGGACAACAACGTCGTCCGCGAGATCGTGGCACAGCTGGGCAACCCGGTGCTGAGCACCTCGGTGATCGATGAAGCGGAAGAACCAGAGTACAGCACCAATCCGGAGCTGATTCATGAGAAATGGGGCACCTTTGCCGATCTGGTCATCGACGGCGGAACAGGGGGCATTGAATCCTCCACGGTGGTCGATTGTACACAGGATGAACCGGAGATCATCCGGCAGGGCAAAGGGGTGTTAAATCGCTGAAAATTATTACTTCTTCATGAATTTCTTGTCTGCTTTCACAATCCGATAGCTTGTTTTTTTTAATAAATGACATAATATGAAAAAAATAGTTCCCTTTTCTCTGTTCATTGTCGCATTGATTATTGCAGTTGCCTCCTGCGATCCAAAAGATAATCCGAACACTGATCCGGGAGAGGTCGTCTCCGCCCAATACGATCCTGCCAGCAAGTCGTTTATTGTTAAATTCAGTAACAAATCTGAAAAAAGCTACCCGGCTGTAATAGACAATGCCACAGACCCTCCGACAGCAGGTTATGCGCTGGACGACAAAACTTATCTCTACGCAGCGGATGCAACCGTCGCCGGCGAAGCAACCGTCTCAAAAGAGGTCAACAGGGTATCTCAGTTTGTCTATGACGGAATGTCCACTTACTATTTCTGGGCGGATGAAGTGCAAAACAAAATACCGAATCTAACCGATGTCAATGCCGAGAATTACTTTTACAAAATTCTGAACCCTACAGACACCCAACATGGGTGGTCATGGATTACAGATGACGTGAAGGCTCTTTTAGCCGGCTTCTCGGGGAAATCATTGTCATTCGGTTATGATCTGGGGTTCATTATAATTGATCATGTTGTTTATGCTTACGTTAAATATGTTCATGCCGATACACCCGCTTCAAAAGCCGGAATACAGCGACTTGATTTGATTGGCAAGCTAAACGGCCAATCTATTCGCACTGAACAGCGAAACGGTAATACCTATATCAGTAATAAAGACATCAACTTACTTTATGGCCAAAATGCCGTTCAATTCACTATTTATAAATTTTCAGGCAACCAGATTGTTCAGGATAAAGAAGTAACCATTGCTCCCGATGGAAGCGAGAAAGACCCGGTTCTTTACGACCATATTTATCCCATTGGCGATAAAAAGATCGGTTATCTGTTTTATACCGATTTCTATGATAATTTCAATCATCGTCTGTATGAGGTATTCAGTAAGTTTAAACAAAACGGAGTAACCGATTTGGTGCTGGACTTGCGTTATAACAGGGGCGGCGCTGTTTCTTCGGCTATTTATCTGGCTTCGATGATCGCTCCGAGGAGCATCGTGGAAAATAAATCCCCCTTTGTGGTGATGAATTACAATCATTTGCTGAACACCTCGTTCGACAAATGGTATCATGACGCTAAACCGGCAGATAAGTATAGATATGACAGAAAAGACTACTTAGGCGTTTATGATGGTGCCAAAGACCAAAATCCGTTAGATGCAAACCTCAATTTAAACAAAGTTTATATCATCGCGACAGGGGGGTCTTATTCGGCTTCAGAGCTTACTACCTTCTGTCTGAAACCCTATATGGATGTGGTTCATATTGGAGGCAATACGGGCGGGAAATACACGGCTTCGTGGACCATTCACGCCTATGACCCGTTAAAAGATACTGAAGGGCGTGCCAGAGCAAATACGCTTTATGATGAAAGCAAACTTTCATCTTCCGAAAAGAACAAACTACAAAACTGGGCCATGCAGCCCATCGTTGCCATGTATGCCAATAAGGACGGCAAAAGTTTTAACCATCCCGGATATTTAGTTCCCGATTATCAGTTGGAAGAGGGTTTTGGCTATATTGAGTACTGGACCCCTCTTGGCGATACGAAAGATGTTTTACTGGGACAAGCCCTGTATGTAATTTCGGGAGATGAAAGCTATTTACCCGTTCAACCCAAATCCACACGAAGCATTCAAACAGGAAGAAAAGAGATTATGAATCCTCATGATGTAGCTAAGCCTGTAATGGCGGATCATGTGAAATTAACGGCGGAAGATTTCCAAAGACTTCACGAATTACGAAACTGAAAATTTTACGGGGAAATACAGGTACAGGGAAACCAGAAGGCCTTGGGGGACTCTCTGTTTTTCCCCTTATCAATTTGCCCATAACGGGCGTTTCTTTATCCTTTCATTATCAATGGCGTCATATTGGATATATTCATCGCGTTTCAGAATTTTCTGCAGTTCCGCATCACGTTTTTGTTTCAGTTTCTCGATGCGTTTTTTCTTGTTACACAAAAAGCAGCATTCGGCCTTATTCACTTCTAGTAAAAAATTCAGTTCCATGTGTTTGAGTTGTTGTGCCTGCAGATCATCAAAACCTATCAATTCCTGCATGGAAGATATTTTTTCTTCCACACTGTTTGCCAGTACATTTTCAATAATGGACGGTTGTTGAGCGAATAAACCCATTATCGATCCCAATAATACCGTCAGTACAAAACACTTCTTCATATCCATCCTTTTTTGTTGAGACTATTGAAAGAGGAAACTGTTTACTCCACTTGAAATTTTTCCGGAATCTCATCCATGATGCTGAACAGCTCCTCCAGGGCGTTGGCCCGCAGCATGGCGATACGGATCGCTTTGAAGTCGGGAATCCCCTTGAAGATGGGGGTGGCAGCCAGGTGGCGCCGGTTATGGAGGATTCCTCTCAGCTCGTCGGTGCGTTCCACGCATTGCTGAATTTGCTCTTTCAGGATATCGAGATACCAGCGGAACGGCTTTTTAGGCAGCTGCTCGCCGGTACTCAGGAAATGTTTTGCTTCCTCAAAGAACCAGGGCCGGCCGATGCTGCCGCGCCCGATCATCACCGCGTCCACGCCGGTCTCCTCAAACCGCCTGCGACAGATCTCCACCGTGGTCACATCACCGTTGCCGATGATGGGGATCTTCATGCGGGGATTGTTCTTCACCGCCCCGATCAGCGTCCAGTCGGCCTCTCCCTTGTACATTTGCGCACGGGTGCGCCCATGCAGGGTGAGGGCCGCAATGCCGCAGTCCTGCAGCTGCTCCGCCAGCTCCACGATGATCTGTGAGTGGTCGTCCCACCCCAGGCGGGTCTTGACCGTGACCGGCTTCTTGACCGCCTTCACCACCTTCCGGGTGATCTCCAGCATTATCTCAGGGGTGCGCATCATCCCCGATCCGGCACCGCGGCCGGCAATCTTCTTCACGGGACAGCCGAAATTGATGTCGATCAGGTCGGGATCCGCCTCCTCACATATCCGGGCAGCTTCCACCATCGCATCGGGGTCATTGCCGTAGATCTGGATGCCGAGGGGACGCTCCTCCTCACTGAAGAGGATCTTCCGTTTTGTTTTCTTCACATCGCGGATCAGGGCATCGCTCGAGATGAACTCGGTATAGACCATGTCGGCTCCGAACCGCTTGCAGAGCAGGCGAAATCCGATATCGGTCACATCTTCCATCGGAGCCAGGAATATCGGCCTGTCAGGGAACTCTAAATGGGCAATCTTCATTCGTATCTGCTTGTGTGAATTGATTCAGCCCAGCTTTTCCTTCCACTCTTCCTCGTTGAACCCCACCAGCACAAAAGCATCGGTCACCACCAAGGGACGCTTCACCACCATCCCGTTGGATGCGAGGAGGTCGAGCAGCTCATCACGGGAAGCGGTTTTCACCTTCTCTTTCAGGTTCTGCTCCCTGTAGATCTGTCCGGAAGTATTGAAGAACCTGCTGATGGGAAGCCCGCTGCGCCCGATCCACTCCGACAACTCTGCTTTGGTCGGACGCTCCTCCACAATGTGCCGTGAGACGACATCAATCTCATTTGCTTCCAGCCATTGGGCTGCCTTGCGGCAGGTGCCGCACTTAGGATATTGTATAAACAGGGTTTTCATCTTATGCTAAAATTTTATCTCAATATTATTCATCCTCAACGGGGATACTTTCGACAGTGGGTTGGCTTCTCTCACCGAGAGCGAATGTAAATCACTCCTTGAAAGCCGCATAGGCGAGAGTTTCAGAGAGTATCTCCTCCACTCCCGCAAGGGAGTGATGCTATAAAATAGCTCCTTTTCAAAACCGTTGTACAACTTAATAACCAGCTGGTTCATCCCTTTTTGCAAGGGTAACAACACCGTTTCCGTCTCATAATTCACCCTGTCGGGAGAACAGTGGGCGGTCACATACTTCCCGTTCAGCAACAGATAAACCGCGTTGCCGCTGCCGATCTCCACAGCTGCCAGCTGGTCGCGCGACGATTCAATCTCCTGCAGGAAAAGAAGGCTCTCCCGCTGCCCGAGGGGACAGACAAGCTTTTCTCCGTAACGGAAACCGGTGATCTGCTCCCAGCCTTCCTCCGGCTGCTGCGGGCTTACCGGTTCTGCGTCCTCTTCTTCCAGAAAGCCGAACACGCCCCTGCCCGGTTTGCGGTAGATCGCTCCCCATCGAATGGTCTTGTCTTCAATCTTTTCCGTAATGTTTCGGGATCCAAGGAGTGTCACCTCCTCACTCTTCCCGTCCGCCTCCAGCAGGATGGTTTTCCCTGTTTCATTCTCCGTAAATACGAGTTCGGGTGCAATTTCCTTTTTCTTCGACCGAAACGACCAATTGTAGGCGATCAGGCTCTTGTAGCCGGCGTAATAGTTGAGGCTTGAATAGCCGAAATCGGGACGGGCATTGGCGGGAGTCAGCAGCCCACCTGTCAGGATCCTGTCAGGCAGCACCTCATAGCCTTCCGGCAGAGAGATCTTCAGCACCCTATAGAGCGCATCGGTTGGCGCCGGCACATCAACCAGCAAGGATTGCTTCGCTCCGCCCACGGATGAAAAAGAGACCGCCTCTCCCGTTGTGAGCAGCCGGACGCCGGCGATCGTTCCCTTCAGTCCCTCGAGCAGGATCTGCCGTCCCGCATATGCTTTTTTCACAAACAGATAAAGGGCATCCTCCTTCGCCGTCACCTCACCCCAGGAAAAGATGCGGTGAAAAGGGTTCGCCCGTGTGGCATAAACCGCCTCACCATTGGCTTCCAACCACCGTCCCATTTCCTCCAGCAGGTGGCGCTCAAACGGCACCACGCTGCCGTCACCCCTCGGGCCGATATTGAGCAGGTAGTTGCCACCACGGCTGACCACCCTGATCAGACTCTCGATCTTCTCCTCCACCTTCGGCTGCAGCTCACCGCGCTGCTGCCAGGAACGGTAACCCCATGTCTCATCGAACACGGAAGCGGCAGTCTGCCAAGGCACCGAAAGGCTGTAGTCAGGGTATTCATTGTCGGCCATCACACTGAAATCCACATAGTCATTACCGAGCCGCCCACTGACCATGCACTGCGGTTGCAACCGGTTCACGAGCTCATAGAGACTGCTGCTCTGTGCGGGTGTGAGCGATCCCATATCGAACCAGATCTCCGAGATCTTCCCATAGCGGGTCATGATCTCCTCCACCTGTTTTAGGTTATAGTCATAATGTGCAGGTGTCAGCGGATCGGCATTGTGGCTGGAGATGGGATACGCCTCCGGAAAATGCCAGTCAATCAGCGAGAAGTAAACCCCAAAGCCGATGTCACCCCGTTTGCAGGCATCGGCCAGCTCCTTCATCAGGTCCCGCCCGTAAGGGGTAGCATCCACAATATTGAAATCGGTGTATTGCGAATGATACATACAAAATCCGTCGTGGTGCTTCGCCGTGAAGACGATCGAGCGCATCCCCGCCTCTTTCGCCAGCGCCACCGCCGAATCGGCGTTCCACTCTGTCGGATTGAACTTCCCGGCAGTGCTACCGTACCAGTCGCTAAAAATGCCGGCAAACGACTGGATCTGTTCACTGTAGCC
>JAQVWR010000025.1:14990-29933 GCA_028709605.1 Proteiniphilum sp. | reverse complement strand
GCATATTTATTACTTTTTTAAATTGCTTTTACTTTTCTTCAGCAATCAGTATTCATCTTTCGAGTGGTTGAGCCGCAGCAGTTTCATCAGTTCCACCACCGCGATGGGTAGCAGCGAGATGAGAGCGCTGGTATGTTATATAACATAACCGTAACCTTTCACTTTGTCATCCGATTTTTATAAATTGCAGCGTGAATAAAGACAAGTTGACTTTGCGGGTCTCACACAGACGCAATGTGATTTTTCATACCGCCACACCCCTGCCAACTCGTTTGCCGGCGAGGTCAGGGGAGGGTGTTTGATGTTTTGACCGAACAGAGAATATTCCATATTTAATAAATTCTAATCATGAAAGTGTACAAAACAAACGAAACCAAGAACATTGCCCTTATTGGCAATGCCGGATCAGGAAAGACCACCCTCGCAGAAGCCATGCTCTTCGAGAGTGGTCTGATAAAACGACGCGGAAGCGTGGAAGGGAAGAGCACCGTGAGTGATTACTTTCCGGTGGAAAAGGATTACGGCTACTCAGTCTTCTCCACTGTTTTTTCGTATGAGTGGAAAGACAAACTGATGAACTTCATCGACTGTCCAGGATCGGATGATTTTGTGGGAGGGGTGATCTCGTCCCTGCATGTCACCGATATGGCGCTGATGCTCATCGATGCTGCGAACGGCGTAGAGGTAGGAACCGTGAATCAGTTCCGCTATGTGGATGAGCTGAAGAAACCGATGGTGTTGCTGGTGAACCGGATGGATCATGAGAAAGCAGACTATGACAACACCCTGGCCGGACTCCGCGAGTTCTACGGGAACAAGGTGGTGCCGGTACAATATCCGCTGGGGAGCGGCAGCTCTTTCGACGGTATCGTCGATGTGCTGAAGCAAAAAATGTATCAATGGAAGCCGGGGTCTGCCGCACCCGAGGTGCTGGAGATACCCGACAGCGAGAAGGAGAGAGCCGGCGACTACTACCAGGTGCTGCTTGAGGCAGCCGCTGAGAATGACGAAGGACTGATGGAGAAGTACTTCGACCAGGGATCACTCACCGAGGAGGAGATGCGCGACGGCATCCACAAAGGAATGCTCGACCACACCCTCTTCCCGCTCTTCTGCGCTTCGGCCGAAAAGAATATGGCGGTACACCGCATCATGAACTTCCTCAACATGGTGGCTCCCTCCCCCGACGAGGTCCCCGCACCGGTCAATAGCGAAGGGGAAGAGGTGAAACCCGATGCTTCCGCACCGGCCAGCCTCTTCTTCTTCAAAACCACCGTAGAACCGCACATCGGGGAGGTATCCTACTTCAAGGTGATGGCCGGTACCGTGAAGGAAGGCGACGACCTGACCAATATCAACCGCGCTTCGAAAGAACGTCTGGCACAGCTCTACACCGTGGCAGGGCAGATCCGCACAAAGGCGGAAGAGTTGCATGCCGGCAGTATCGGCGCCGCGGTGAAGCTGAAGGATGTACGTACTGGAAACACCCTCAATGCCAAGGGCAACAACAACCGCTTCGATTTCATCAAATACCCCGAACCGAGATACCGCCGTGCCATCAGGGCTCTGAATGAATCCAACGCAGAGAAGATGAGCGAAGCGCTCACCCGCATGAAGGAGGAGGATCCCACCTGGATCGTCGAGGTCTCCAAGGAGCTGAAGCAGACCATCGTCTCCGGACAGGGCGAGTTTCACCTGCGCACCCTCAAATGGCGTTTGGAGAACAACGACAAGATTGAGATCGAGTATCTGGAGCCGAAGATTCCCTACCGTGAGACCATCACCAAGGCGGCACGTGCCGATTACCGCCACAAGAAACAGTCGGGCGGTGCCGGTCAGTTCGGCGAGGTGCACCTGATCGTAGAGCCTTACAGCGAGGGAATGCCCATGCCGGAAGTGTACCGTTTCAACGGGCAGGAGTTCAAGGTACAGAACCGCGACACGCAGGTGATCGAGCTCGACTGGGGTGGCAAGCTGGTGTTCGTGAACAGTATCGTGGGCGGCGCCATCGACGCACGATTCCTGCCGGCGATTCTGAAAGGGATTATGGGCCGCATGGAACAGGGACCCCTCACCGGTTCCTATGCCCGTGATGTGCGCGTGATCATTTACGACGGGAAGATGCACCCAGTGGACTCAAACGAAATCTCCTTCATGCTGGCAGGAAGGAACGCCTTCAGCACCGCTTTCAAAAATGCGGGGCCAAAGATCCTGGAACCGGTATATGACGTCACCGTCTCCGTGCCGGGCGAATATATGGGTGATGTAATGAGCGACCTGCAGGGACGCCGTGCCATGATCATGGGCATGGAGAGCGAGAAAGGGTTCGAAAAACTGAAAGCCAAAGTGCCCCTGAAGGAGATGAGCACCTACTCCACCTCGCTCAGCTCCCTCTCGGGAGGAAGGGCCTCTTTCAGCATGAAGTTCGCCAGCTATGAGCTGGTGCCCTCCGACGTGCAGGAGAAGCTGCTCAAAGCCTACGAAGAGCAGGAGAAAGAGGATTAGCATTAGCCCTCTTCTTGAGGCCTTTTACACATTATTGAGAAGGGCAGCCCGTTTGGACTGCCCTGATCGTTGCCAAGAATCAGCTGAACGCTGAACGCTAAAATTTTTTCTCCAAGTTTCTTTTCAGCGCCTGCAGGAACTGCTGCGTGTTGAGCCAGCTGCCGCGCGGCGCATCGCTGCCCTGTACCAGCAAGGCCAGGTCCTTGGTCATCTCCCCCCCCTCCACGGTCTCGATGCACACCTGTTCCAGCTTTTCACAGAAATCAATCAGCGGCTGGTTCTGATCCAGCTTGCCGCGGTGTGCCAGTCCCCGTGTCCAGGCAAAGATGGAGGCGATGGGGTTGGTGCTGGTTTCTTTTCCCTGCTGATGCTGGCGGTAGTGGCGTGTGACGGTGCCGTGGGCCGCCTCGGCTTCCACCGTTTTTCCGTCAGGGGTCACCAGTACGGACGACATCATCCCCAGCGAGCCGAAGCCCTGGGCTACCGTGTCGGACTGGACATCGCCGTCGTAGTTCTTGCAGGCCCATACGAAGCCACCGCTCCACTTCATGGCGGAGGCCACCATGTCGTCGATCAGCCGGTGCTCGTAAGTGATACCGGCTTTTTCGAAGGCCTCCTTGAACTCGTCCTCATACACCTTCTGGAAGATCTCTTTGAAGCGGCCGTCGTAGGCCTTCAGGATGGTGTTCTTCGTTGACAGGTAGAGCGGATATCTCTTCGTCAGCGCCATCTGAAACGAGGAACGGGCAAAGCCGAGGATCGACTCGTCGGTGTTGTACATCGCCATCGCCACACCATCGCCTTTGAAGTCATACACCTCCCAGCTGGTCTGCTTCCCATCCTCACCGGTAAAGGTCAGCGTAAGCTTTCCTTTTCCTTGAATCACCTTGTCCGTGGCACGGTACTGGTCGCCGAAAGCATGACGGCCGATGATGATCGGCCGGGTCCATCCCTGCACATAACGGGGGATGTTACGGCAGATGATTGGCTCGCGGAAGACGGTGCCCCCCACGATGTTGCGGATGGTGCCGTTGGGCGACCGCCACATCTGTTTCAGTCCGAACTCCTTCACGCGTGCCTCATCGGGCGTGATGGTAGCGCACTTGATGCCCACGTGATATTTTTTAATCGCCTCGGCCGCATCCACCGTCACCTGATCGTCGGTAGCATCACGGTGTTGGATGCTCAGGTCGTAATATTTGATGTCGAGCTCGAGATAGGGCAGGATCAGCTCCTCTTTGATAAAGGACCAGATCATTCTGGTCATTTCATCACCGTCCAGTTCTACAACCGGGTTCGTTACTTTGATTTTCTGCATGTGGTTTATTTATCTTTCATGAATGGGCACAAAGGGTTGTTTCTCCCCTACGTTCTTGTAGGCAGGACGGATCAGTCGCTTGCTGGCGAAGTTCATCTCCTCGATACGGTGTGCCGACCAGCCCACGATGCGGGCCATGGCAAACAGCGGGGTGAACACCTCTGCCGGCAGGCCGATGGCATCATAAACAAAGCCGGAGTAGAAGTCCACATTGATACAGGTGCGTGCCTTGGCGGTCTGCTTCTTGAAGCCCAGGAAGACCTCAATGGCACGCTCTTCGATCAGCTCCATGAAGTTAAACTCCTCTTCTCGTCCCTTCTCCCGTGCCAGATCCCGTGCCATTTTCTTCAACAGCCCGGCACGCGGATCACTCACGGTATAGACCGCGTGTCCGATCCCGTAGATCAGTCCGGTATGGTCATAAGCCTCCTTCTGCAAGATCTTTGTCAGGTAGGCATCTACCTGTTCCACGCTGGTCCAGTTGCTCACATTCTGTTTCATGTCTGCCAGCATGCCCTGCACCTTGATATTGGCACCTCCGTGGAGCGGGCCCTTCAGTGAGCCGATGCCGGCCGCGATGGCCGAGTAGGTATCGGTCTCGGTGGAGCTGGTCACCCGCACCGAGAAAGTGGAATTGTTTCCTCCGCCGTGTTCGGCATGCAGAATCAGGGCCAGGTCGAGGATCTTCACATCCAGCTCGGTGTAGCAGTCACGTCCCTTCATCATAAAGAGAAAATTTTCCGCCACAGAGCGGTCCTCGTAGGGATGACGGATATGAAGAGAACGCCCCAGCTGGTTATGACGCATCACCTGATAGGCGTAGGCGATGATGGTGGGGAACTTAGCGATCAGGTTGAGCGACTGACGGATCAGGTTGTCGGGAGAGATGTCATCGGGGTTGTCGTCGTAGGCATAGAGCTCCAGCACACTTCTGGCCAGGATGTTCATAATATTCTTCCCTTTCAGGGAGAGGATGTTCATGGTCGCCAGATGGTTCAGCGGCATGGTGTGTGCGATCAGGTCGTTCACCGCTACCAGCTCCTCCCTGGTGGGGAGCCGCCCGGAGAGCAGCAGGAAGGCGGTCTCCTCGAAACCGAGCCGGTTCTCAGCCTGCACCCCTTTCACCAGCTCCTCCACATCCATGCCTCGATAGTAGAGCTTCCCCGGCACCGGTTTCAGGGTGCCATCCTCCTGACGCTCATAGCCCACCACATCACCTACGCGGGTGAGTCCTGCGAGCACGCCTGAGTGATCCTCGTTGCGCAGTCCCCGCTTCACACCCATCTTGGGAAAGAGCTCCTTATCGATGTTGCTCGTGTGGGTAATCGAGTCTGACAGAGCTTTTGTCAATTGTTCTTTATCCATTTTTCCGTCTGTCTGATTAGGAATGATAACGCTTTTGTCTATCTTCTCATCGCATTCAGGGCGCTGCCCGCCTTGAACCATCCGATCTGTTGTTCATTGTAAGTATGCGACACCTCGAAGCGGTCTCTCGTCCCGTCAGGATGCAGCAGCTCTACGGTGAGGTTCTTCCCGGGTGCAAACCCGGAGAGACCGGTCACACTGATCTTGTCGCGCTCCTGCACCTTGTCGTAATCCTCTCTGTTGACGAAGGTGAGTGCCAGCATCCCCTGCTTCTTCAGGTTGGTCTCGTGGATGCGTGCAAACGACTTCACCAGGATCACCTTCACGTTGAGGTGACGCGGCTCCATGGCCGCATGCTCGCGGCTGGAGCCCTCGCCGTAGTTCTCTTCGGCCACTATGACGGAGCTTACGCCTTTACTCTTGAACCTGCGGGCCAGCGCCGGCACCGCCATATATTCGAGGGTCTCGGGGTCGAGCACCGCGTTGGTCTGCCCGTTGAAGCTGTTCACCGCACCGATCAGCATGTTGTCGGAGATATTGTCGAGGTGACCGCGGTAGCGCAGCCATGGTCCTGCCATCGAGATATGGTCGGTGGTGCACTTGCCCTTCACCTTAATGAGCAGCGGCAGGCCGGCGTAATCCCTTCCGTTCCAGGCAGGGAACGGCTCCAGCTTCTGCAGGCGGGTCGACTGGGCATCAATGACCACCTCGCCCACACTCTCTTCCGATGGGGCCAGATAGCCGGCATCCCTCACCTCGTAACCGCGGGGCGGCATCTCAAAGCCTTTCGGCTCGGGCAACATCACCGCCTCCCCCTTGTTGTTGACCAGCGTATCGGTGAGCGGGTTAAAGCAGAGGTCACCGGCGATGGTGAGCGCCGCCACGACCTCCGGAGAGGCGACAAAGGCATGCGTGTTGGGGTTTCCGTCGTTGCGCTTAGCAAAGTTGCGGTTGAAGGAGGTGACGATAGAGTTGGGACGGTTGTCTGCCACGTCATCGCGCTTCCATTGCCCGATGCAGGGGCCGCAGGCGTTGGCGATGAGGGTGGCGCCGGCCTTGTCAAACTCCTCCAGGATGCCGTCGCGTTCGGCAGTATAGCGAATCTGCTCCGAGCCGGGGTTGATGAGGAACTGCGCCTTGACCGGCACCCCATGCTCCCGCGCATGCTTCACGACGGAGGCCGCGCGGGTGAGATCTTCATACGATGAGTTGGTACAGGAGCCGATCAGCCCCACCTCCATCTTGCGGGGGTAGTTGTGTTTACGCACCACAGCGGCAAACTCCGAGATGGTGTAAGCCGCATCGGGCGTGAAAGGTCCGTTGATATGGGGTTCCAGCTCGGAGAGATCGATCTCGATCAGCTGATCATAGTACTGCGCCGGGTCGGCCAGCACCTCCGGGTCAGGCTGCAGATGCTCCCTGATGCGCCGAGCCTCGTCGGCCACCTCTTTGCGGCCGGTGACCTCCAGATATTGAGCTGTCTGCTCATCGAAGGGGAAGATGGAGGTGGTGGCCCCCACCTCGGCACCCATGTTACAAATGGTCCCTTTCCCGGTAGCGGACAGAGAGGCCGCTCCCTCCCCAAAGTACTCGATGATGGCGTTGGTGCCACCCTTCACGGTGAGGATCCCGGCCACCTTGAGGATCACATCTTTGGGGGCGCTCCATCCCGAGAGCCTGCCGGTGAGCTTCACGCCGATCAGCCTGGGCATCTTCAGCTCCCACGGCAAGCCGGCCATGACATCCACGGCGTCGGCACCGCCCACGCCAATGGCTATCATGCCCAACCCGCCGGCATTGGGGGTATGGGAGTCGGTACCCACCATCATCCCCCCCGGAAAGGCATAGTTCTCAAGCACCACCTGATGAATGATGCCGGCACCCGGCTTCCAAAAGCCGATGCCATACTTGTCAGAGACCTCCCGCAGGAATGCATATACCTCGCGGTTGGTGACATTGGCCGTCTCCAGGTCGCTCTCAGCGTTCCGGTAAGCCTGTATCAGATGGTCGCAATGCACCGTAGAAGGTACGGCCACGCCGGTGCGCCCGGAGTTCATCAGCTGCAGCAGGGCCATCTGCGCCGTTGCATCCTGCATCGCCACCCTGTCGGGTGCAAAATCCACATAGTCGGTTGCACGCTTATAATTGCGTACCGGCACACCGGGTGAGAGATGAGAGAACAGGATCTTCTCGGTCAGCGTGAAGGGTCGTTGCAGGTTCTTTTTTGCTTTGTTGATCCTTTCCGGTAGAATCGCATAGACCCCGCGAATCATGTCAATGTCGAAAATCATACGGATGATGAGGTTTAAAGATGTTTCGTGTACAATTGATGCTTGGATCAATGTGCCGGGTTTTTAACAAACATGCAACGGGAAATGTTCGTGTGGCAGCTCCCAAAAACGGGATAAAGCTACTCGGTAGAGGAACTGGAATGCAACCATCTGTAAAACCGGCTTGTTGAAAAGAGTGCAATGTAAAAGGGGAGGAAAGACCTGCACCAAGGACTATTCACAATTGCCGGACATTTTAAGTTCAGAAAATTCTTATCTTTTCCCGAAAATAATCCTTAACTTTGCGCTTTCATTGGAAAGAGAAGAAAGGAAGAAAGAGTGTCTGACAAAACCATTGTTTCATGATCACACACGAGGGAATCATCGAACAGATCAACGGAAACCACATCACCGTGCGCATCCTGCAGCAATCAGCCTGCAGCAGCTGTCATGCCCGGGGAGCCTGCATGGCGTCCGACTCGAAAGAGAAAAGGATCGATGTCTCCGATCATTCCGGGCAGTTCACCCTGCACGAACAGGTGATCATTGAAGGGAAGGAATCGATCGGGTACAAAGCCGTATTCTGGGCGTTTGTGCTCCCCCTGGTGCTCCTGATCACCCTGTTGGTACTCACCACAGGCATCTGGCACTTCAGCGAGACGGGGGCAGCAGCCTGCGCCCTCCTCGCACTGGCTCCCTATTATCTTCTTCTCTACCTGTATCGAAACAGGATGGCACATACCTTTCAGTTCAGCATTAGAAAAAACCATTAATCAGCAATTATGAGTGTAATCCTTACTGCCATAGCCACACTGGGTGCCATTGGTGCCGGGAGCGCAGGCATCCTCTATCTGGTGAGTCAAAAGTTTAAGATCGAAGAAGATCCCCGTATCCAGGATGTCCTGGACACTTTGCCCGGCGCCAACTGCGGCGGCTGCGGCTTTCCCGGATGTGCTGCGTTTGCGGCTACCTGCGTGAAGGCGGAGACACTGGAGGGCCTCAACTGTCCCGTGGGGGGACAGCCAACCATGGACAAGGTGGCCTTCATCTTGGGACAAACCGCATCCAAAACGGCCAAAAAGGTAGCGGTGGTACGCTGCAGCGGCAGCTGCGACGAGCGACCCCGGCTGAACCTCTACGACGGCTCCTCCAAGTGCTCCATCGCCGCCGCTCTGTACGGGGGTGACACCGGCTGCTCCTTTGGTTGCCTCGGCTTGGGCGATTGTGTGGAAGCCTGCACGTTCGACGCCATCCATATCAATCCGGCGACCAGGCTCCCCGAAGTGGTGGAGGACAAATGTACCGCCTGCGGTGCCTGCGTGAAAGCCTGTCCCAAAGACATCATCGAGCTGCGCAAGCAGGGACCCAAGTCACGCCGCATCTATGTGAGCTGTGTCAACAAAGAAAAGGGCGGTGTGGCCAGGAAAGCCTGCAATGTGACCTGCATCGGTTGCGGCAAATGTCAGCAGGTTTGTCCTTTCGATGCCATCACCATTGAGAATAACCTGGCCTATATCGACGACGACAAGTGTCGTCTCTGCCGCAAGTGTGTGGCGGTCTGCCCCACCCACGCCATCATCGAGTTGAACTTCCCCCCCCGCAAGGAGACACCGCAGTCCCCGAAAGAGGAAGAAGCAACTATAACCGCATAAGAAGAAGAACATATGTTAAAGAGTTTTCGTATCGGCGGTATCCACCCGAAAGAGAACAAGCTCTCCGCCGGGAGGGCCATACAACCCATAGCCGTTCCCGCTCAGGTGATCATACCGCTCTCACAGCACATCGGTGCTCCCTGCCAGCCGGTCGTGAAGAAAGGCGACAAGGTGAAGGTGGGCACCCTCATCGGCAAGAGTGTGGGGTTTGTCTCGTCCCAGATCCACTCATCGGTCTCCGGCACGGTGCTGAAGATCGACAAGGCGCTCGATGCGAGCGGCTACAAACGTGACGCCGTCTACATTAAGGTGGAAGAGGATGAATGGGAAGAGACCATTGACCGCTCAGAGAGTCTGGTCAGCGAGTCGGCTTTCACCCCAAAGGAGATCCTGGAAAAGATTGCTGCCGCAGGCATCGTAGGGATGGGAGGCGCCACCTTCCCCACCCATGTGAAGCTAACCCCTCCCCCCGGCACCAAAGCGGAAGTGCTGATCATCAACGCGGTGGAGTGCGAACCTTACTTAACCTCCGACCATCAGCTGATGATGGAGAAGAGTGATGAGATCCTGGTGGGCATCACCCTCGTGATGAAGGCACTCAACGTACAGCGGGCCATCATCGGCATCGAAAACAACAAGAAAGATGCGGTGGCACTCTTCACACAGAAAGCAAAAGCTTATCCCGGCATTGCGGTGGAGGCATTGAAGATGCAGTACCCGCAAGGGGGAGAGAAGCAGCTGATCGATGCCCTGATCCGGCGACAGGTACCAAGCGGAGCGCTCCCCATCTCGGTGGGGGCCGTGGTACAGAACGTAGGCACCATCTTCGCCATCTATGAAGCGGTGCAGAAAAACAAACCGCTCGTGGAACGGGTGGTGACCGTCACCGGCAAAGAGGTACAGCGGCCGTGCAACCTGCGTGCCCGCATCGGCATTCCCCTGACGACCCTGATCGAGGCAGCCGGCGGACTGCCGGAGAGCACCGGCAAAGTGATCTGCGGCGGCCCCATGATGGGCAAGGCGCTCGCCTCTGTCGATGTACCCGTGACAAAAGGCACCTCCGGCATTCTGATTGTCCCCTCGCCGGAAGCGAAACGCAAGGCGATGAACGATTGCATCCGCTGTGGCAAATGTGTGGAGGTATGCCCTATGGGACTGAACCCCACGCTGCTGATGACCCTCACCGAATACGGGGTGTGGGACAAAGCAGAGAAAAACGCCATCACCGACTGCATCGAATGTGGCTCCTGCAGTTACACCTGTCCCGCCAACCGGCCCCTGCTCGACTACATCCGCCTGGGGAAAGGAAAGGTGAACGGCATCATCAGAGCCAGAAAAAATTAACGCATAGGGAAAACCTGATTATGGAACAAAAACTGATCGTCTCACCCTCGCCACATATACATAGCGGCGACACCATTCAAAAAAATATGTACGCGGTCCTGATCGCCCTGATACCGGCGTTCCTGGTCGCACTCTATACCTTCCGGCTCGATGCGCTGCTCATCACCGTGCTGTCGGTGCTTTTCTGTGTAGGATTTGAATACCTGATTGTCCGGTTTATCCAGAAGAAGGAGCCGACCGTTCTGGACGGCTCTGCCATCATCACCGGCGTGCTGCTGGCCTTCAACGTACCCTCCAACCTGCCGGTATGGATCCTGGCACTGGGCGCACTCTTCGCCATCGGGGTAGTGAAGCTCTCTTTCGGGGGACTGGGTAACAACATCTTCAACCCCGCCATTGCAGGGCGTATCTTCCTGCTGATCTCTTTTCCGGCACAGATGACCACCTGGCCCATGCCGGCCACGGCTGCCGCAGCCACCGATGCAGTGAGTTCGGCCACCGTATTGGGGGCGCTGAAGCACTCACCCGAAGCACTGCCTGCAATACAAGAGATGTTCCTGGGGTTTGAGCCCGGCTCCATGGGTGAGGTGAGCGCGGCAGCACTGCTGCTGGGGCTCATCTACTTGCTCTGGAAGAAGGTGATCACCTGGCATATCCCGGTCACGATCCTTGCGACCGTTGCGCTCTTTACCGGTATTCTCTATCTGTTTGATCCCATACCGCTGTATGACCCGCTCATACACCTCTTCTCGGGCGGACTGATGCTGGGTGCCGTCTTTATGGCGACCGACTATGTCACATCGCCCTTCACCAAAAAGGGAATGATGATCTATGGCGTCGGCATCGGCTTGATCACCGTGGCGATCCGTCTCTGGGGCGCTTACCCCGAGGGTACCTCGTTTGCCATCCTGCTGATGAACGCCTTCACACCGCTGATCAATAATTACACAAAACCTAAACGATTCGGGGAGGTAGTAAAACATGGCTAAACTACAATCATCATTCAGAAATATGTTCCTTTCGCTCACCCTCATCTGCCTTACAGTAGCAGTGCTGCTGGCGCAAGTGAACAAGATGACCGAGACACCGATCGCCGAAGCGAAGGCGATGAAGCTGCAGAACGCCATCCGCGAGGTGGTACCGGCCTTCGACAACGACCCGGTGGCAGCATCCTACCGGATGCCCGACGGCACGGGCGACTCGCTGCTGGTCTATCCCGCAAAGAAAGGCGAGGAGTTGGTGGGGTTTGCGCTGAACAGCTATTCCGACAACGGGTTCGGCGGAAAGATACAAATCATGGTAGGCTTCGACATGGAGCACCATATCGTCAACTACGCAGTGCTGCAGCATGGCGAGACCCCCGGATTGGGTTCGAAGATGACAGAATGGTTCAGGGACACAAACAAACCCGCACAGTCGGTCATTGGAAGAAACCTCTCACAGGGAGCACTCGCCGTGAGCAAGGACGGAGGCCAGGTGGATGCCATCACCGCGTCGACCATCACCTCAAGAGCCTTTATGGAGGCAGTGAACAGAGCCTATACGGCCTATAGCGGGAGCCGGGAGGATGCCCTGTCGGGCGCCACCGCTGCTGCAGAAAAGAAAGAACAGAAAACGACAAACGAAGGAGAAGAGAACCATGAATAAACAATGTAAGATCCTGCTCAACGGGATCCTCAAAGAAAATCCCACATTCGTGCTGCTTTTGGGCATGTGTCCCACGCTGGCCACCACTAGCTCGGCCATCAACGGGATGAGCATGGGACTGGCCACCATGTTTGTGCTGATCTGCTCCAATGCGGTGATCTCACTGCTGAAGAACGTGATCCCCGACATGGTGCGCATACCTTCCTTTATCGTGGTGATCGCCACCTTCGTGACCATCATCGAGATGGTGATGAACGCCTATGTGCCGGCACTGGCAGAGAGCCTGGGGATCTTTATCCCGTTGATCGTGGTGAACTGTATCGTGCTGGGCAGAGCCGAGTCGTTTGCTTCAAAAAACGGCCTGCTCTCATCGGTGTTCGACGGAGTGGGTATCGGACTCGGTTTTACCCTTGCACTCACCCTGCTGGGTGCTTCCCGCGAGCTGCTGGGCACGGGGAAGATCTTCTCTCTGTCGGTCTATCCGGAGCAATACGGATCACTGATCTTCGTGCTGGCGCCGGGAGCTTTCATCGTGTTGGGATACCTGATCGCCATTTTTAACAAGCTTCAACGCAAAAAAGAAACTATTTCATCAAACTAAAGGTGCAGAGCCACACTTGTTGGAGCTTTGCCATCGGTAGAAAGAGTCTACATTTATTGAACCAACTAAGCAGTAATAGATTATGGAATATATCGGAATCATCATCGTTGCCATATTCGTGAATAACGTGGTATTGTCGCAGTTTCTCGGGATCTGCCCTTTTCTGGGTGTCTCCAAGAAGGTAGATACCGCCATCGGCATGGGACTGGCCGTCACCTTCGTGCTGACCATTGCCACCATCGTGACATTTCTGCTGCAGAAGGGTATCCTGGAACCGTTCGGACTGCAATACCTGCAGACCATCTCCTTTATCCTGGTGATCGCCGCACTGGTGCAAATGGTGGAGATCGTGCTGAAAAAAATATCTCCCGCACTGTACCAGGCACTGGGCGTGTTCCTTCCGCTGATCACCACCAACTGCGTGATCCTGGGTGTGGCCCTGCTGGTGATCCAGAAGGATTTCAACCTGATGGAGTCGATCGTCTATGCAGTGGCTACGGCGATCGGTTATGCGATGGCACTGGTCATTTTCTCCAGTATCCGCGAACAGCTCGCTCTTACGAAAGTGCCCAAAGCGTTACAGGGAATACCGGTTGCCCTGATCACGGCCGGCATCATGGCCATGGCATTTATGGGCTTCTCCGGGATTGACCAGGTGTTCAAGTAGGTTACCAGGTTGGCAGGTTAATAGGTTTGAGTTTCTTAGTTCTTGGTTCTTACAGCATACAGCTGATGGCTGATGGCTGATGGCTGAATTATCTGACAATTGTTAAACCATCTCTCTGAAAAAAGGTCATAGTGTAAAACAAATGATGTTGCACCCTTTAACAACTACGCATATGAAAGCTATCAGAACCCACCTCGTCCTCACAGCCATCGCACTGGTGCTGACCTCCTGCTATGCGTCCCGCAATGCATACGCCCAGGAAGAATACGACAATGAGTACGAACAGGATTATGGTTATCCCGATTACGATGATGACAACTACCCCCATGGCGGCATCAGCCTGAACGTCTTCTACAACGAGCTGAGACCTTACGGAAGGTGGATGAACAGCCGCGCTTACGGACGGGTGTGGATTCCGGATGTGGAACGCAACTTTCATCCCTATGCCACCAATGGCTACTGGGTGATGACCGACTACGGCAACACCTGGGTGTCGGACTACTCCTGGGGATGGGCACCGTTCCACTATGGCAGATGGTATTACGATGACTACTACGGATGGGCATGGATCCCCGGCTCCGAATGGGCTCCTGCCTGGGTAACCTGGAGAAGTGGCGGCGGCTACTACGGATGGGCGCCCATGGGTCCCGGCGTACACATCAGTGTTCATATAAACTTACCGGCACATTACTGGACTTTCCTGCCCAACAGGTATATGTACCACCGCAACATGCACCGCTATTACAACCGTTACAGCCCGTCAATCTACAACCGGACCACGGTGATCAACAACACCTACATCTATCATGACAACCGCTACTACAGCGGACCCAGCGCCGGCGACTACCGGCGTGAGACCGGCAGAACCACCACCATCAGGCGCCTGAAGAGCACCGCCAACCGCTCCGGCAGATCCACCCGTGTGAGCAACAACGCGGTGAGCGTCTACCGCCCAGAGGCATCAGGCGTACGGTCATCCCGCAGCCGCAGCACGGTCGACGACAGATCGGCAATCACCCGCAGCCGCAGCAACAGCACGACTCGTCAGACCCCAGCCACACCTGCGAACAGGAGCGCCACAACGACCAGCCGCAGTGCCACGGTACGGACTGAGAGAAGTCCGTCAACCGGCACCCGTACCACAACCGGTACCACAACGCGAAGCGCCAATCGGACAAGCACGCGAAGCACCCCGGCTACGACCACAACGCGAAGCACTCCGGCTACCCGGCAAAGCAGCCGTTCTTCCTCAACCCGGAACACTACGGCTACTCAGCAAAGCAGCCGTTCCGGCAACAACAGAAGCAGCACGGTACAGTCACGGAGCTCCTCCACAAACAGCAGCCGCAATGCCACCACGACCCGCTCTTCTTCCCGCAGCAGCACCAGGGAGAGCAGCAGCTCCGGCAGATCGTCCGGACGCAGATAAACCAATCAGCAGCGACTAACAATATGCCAGAGGCCTTCCCGAATGGGAAGGCCTCCATTTTTTCACTGATCGATCCACCGCCGTGTCAGCTCGTCGTACGCATCGATCCGTCTGTCACGAAAGAAAGGCCACCAGCGGCGCACAT
>JAQVWR010000025.1:0-14890 GCA_028709605.1 Proteiniphilum sp. | reverse complement strand
ACAATATGCCAGAGGCCTTCCCGAATGGGAAGGCCTCCATTTTTTCACTGATCGATCCACCGCCGTGTCAGCTCGTCGTACGCATCGATCCGTCTGTCACGAAAGAAAGGCCACCAGCGGCGCACATGCTCTGTCCGCTGTTTGTCTATTTCAATCACCTGCTCTGTCTCTTCGTCGCAACCGGCCTGCCAGAGCATCTCACCTTGGGGGCCACAGACGAAGCTGTTTCCCCAGAAGCGAATTCCGCCGGTTTGTGCCGACGGATCCGCTTCAAATCCGGTGCGGTTGACCGCAATCACAGGCAAACCGTTGGCGACGGCATGGCCGCGCTGAACCGTGATCCATGCATCTAACTGTCGCTTTTGCTCCTCTGTGGTGTCGGCAGACTCCCATCCGATGGCAGTGGGGTAGATCAGCAGGTCGGCACCGGCCAGCGCCATCAACCGTGCTGCCTCGGGGTACCACTGATCCCAACAGACCAGCAGGCCCAGCCGCCCTACGGTGGTATCGATGGGGTGTAAGCCCAAGTCACCGGGAGTGAAATAAAACTTCTCATAATAGGCCGGATCGTCAGGGATATGCATCTTGCGATAGACTCCCGCAATGCTTCCGTCTTTTTCGATCACCACAGCCGTATTGTGATAGAGACCGGTCGCCCTCTTCTCGAAGAGAGAGAGCACGATCACCACCTGCAGCTCTTCGGCCAACAGACCAAAGCTGCAAGTGGAAGGACCGGGAATGGTCTCTGCCTGGTCAAACATCGCAGTATCCTCCGTTTGGCAGAAATAGCGTCCGTTGTGCAGCTCCTGCAGTACAATCAGTTCGGCCCCCTGCGCGGCAAGGCTCCTGATCTTCGACTGCAGACGGGAGATGTTTTCCTCCCTGTTTCCGCTATTGGCCTGTTGTATGATTCCTGTCTTCATAGGGTTGAAATTGATTCAGATGGAATGAGATTGAAAAAGATTGAGTTCGATGCGCAATAGTTGGGATGCAAAGCTGATAGCTGATAGCTGATAGCTAAAACACCCCCTTCGGCAACTGCATCGTCACACAGTGTAAAGAACCATGCTGACGGATCAGAGCCCTGCAATCCACACCGACCACCTCCCTGTCGGGAAAGGCTGTCTGTAACTGCCGACGTGCGATTGCATCCTTCGCATCACCGTAAGCCGGCACCAGCACCGCCCCGTTAATGATCAAAAAGTTGGCATAGGTAGCCGGGAGCCGTTCACCCTCCTCAAAGACTGCTTCAGCCATGGGAAGAGGGATCAGCCGATAAGGCTCCCCCGCAACCGTCACAAAACGCTGTAACTCCTCCTCCATCGCCTTGAGTGCCGGATAATGCTCATCCTCCTCCTCGTCGCATTGGACATAGGCAATGGTCTGTTCGTCACAAAAGCGGGCCAGCGTATCGATATGGCTGTCGGTATCATCGCCGGCCAGATAACCGTGAGTAAGCCAGAGCACCCTTGTGGCGCCCAGCATCTCTTTCAGTGTCGCTTCGATCTCCTCCTGTGTCATGGGCTGATTGCGGTTGGGCGCCAGCAGGCAGGTTGACGTAGTAAGGATGGTCCCTTTCCCGTCCGTCTCTACCGAACCTCCCTCCAGAATAAAATCGAGCCGGTTCCGGTATGAGGCCTCAGGATGGAAAACGCCGTTTTCAAACAAGCGGCCGGTGATCCGGTTATCCTTATCGGCAGCGAACTTAAGCCCCCACCCGTTAAACCCAAAGTCGGCAATCACCGGTGTGGCGTCACAAAACAAAGTGAGAGGGCCATGATCCCGCGTCCAGGTATCATTGGAAGGAATCTCAATGGAGATCAGGTGCTGCTGTTCTTCCGACGTGAAAAAGGGAGTGATGTCGATGCCGGGAGGAACAACCGCCAACAGCTTCTCCCTCCGCAGGATCTCCTTCGAGAAAGAGACATAACAGCGGGTCACCTCCTCCAGCATATAAGCCCAGTCGCTGTCGCGATGAGGCCAGGTAACCATTACCCCCTCCTGAGGAACCCACTCCGCCGGAAAAACGACCTTCGTCATGATTATCCCTCCAAGTTGCCGCGAACGATGCCACGGCTGGAGGAACGGACAAAATTGAGGATCAGGTCACGATCTTCAGATGCAGGCAGCTCCTGTTCAATGCGTTCCACCGCCTGTGAGATATTATATCCGGAGAGATAAAGCAGGCGGTAGATCTCCTGGATGCCGTTGATGCGCTCACTGGTGAAGCCGCGACGACGCAGCCCCACAATATTGAGCCCTACATAGGAGATCGGCTCACGCCCCACCATCACAAAGGGAGGGATATCCTTGGCAATCTTGGAACCACCCTGTATCATCACATGGGAACCGATCTTGGTAAACTGATGCGCCAGCGATCCGCCGCTCACAATGGCAAAATTGTCGATTTCAATCTCACCGGCCAACTGGGTAGCGTTGCCCAAAATGACATAATCATTCAGCACACAATCGTGTGCCACATGGCTGTAGGCCATAATCAGACAGTGACTTCCCACCTTTGTATATCCCCGGGAGGCTGTGCCTCTGTTCACGGTAGCACATTCCCTGATCGTGGTATGGTCACCTATGATGGCGGTGGTTTCCTCCCCCTGGAACTTCAGATCTTGCGGGATCCCTGCAATGGTGGCATGCGGGAAGATGGTACAGTTCTTGCCAATACATGCTCCGGAGAGGATGGTAGCCTGCGTCATCACATGCGTACCATCACCTATCTCGGTATTGCCGTCAACATAGGCAAAGGGTTCTACGATCACGTTTTCCCCCAGTTTGGCTTCAGGATGTACGAAAGCCATCGATGAAATACTGCTCATATCGTTCTTAGCTGCAGATTGATTTATTTGTTCTTGATGATCTGTGCGGTAAAATCAGCTTCCGAGACCACCTTGTCGCCAATGAAAGCCAGTCCCCGCATGGTGGCAATGCCCCTGCGCATCTCAGAGGTGAGTTCCACGCGGAAGATGAGGGTGTCTCCTGGTACCACCTTGTGGCGGAACTTCACATTGTCGATCTTGAGGAAGTAAGTGGAGTAACGCTCCGGCTGGTCGAGTTTGGCAAGCACCAGCAGTCCACCGGTCTGCGCCATCGCCTCCACCTGGAGCACACCCGGCATCACCGGCTCCTGCGGGAAATGGCCCATAAAGTAAGGCTCATTGGTAGTGATGTTCTTCACCCCCACGATAAAGTTGTCGGTCATCTGGATGATTTTATCCACCATCAGGAAAGGATAACGGTGCGGCAACAGCTCGCGGATACGGATGTTGTCCATCACCGGCTCTGCACCCATATCATATACCGGAGGCTGCACCTCATTGAGTTTGACATCCTTTCGGATGAGCCTTGCCAACTGGTTATTGATCATATGGCCCGGCTTGTGGGCGATAAGGCGCCCCTTGATCGGCTTCCCGATAAGCGACATGTCGCCGATGATGTCAAGCAACTTGTGACGTGCCGGCTCGTTGGGGAAAGCCAGTTTGCGGTGGTTCAGATAGCCCAGCTCCTCAGCATTGTGATGCGGCACCTTGAGCTCGTCGGCGATATTATCCAACTCCTTTTGTGACAGCTTCTTTTCATAGATTACGATAGCATTGTCCAGGTTTCCCCCCCTGATGAGGCCCGCTTTCATAAGCTGTTCTATTTCCCGCACGAAGACGAAGGTGCGGGAAGGAGCGATCTCTGTTCCGAAATCGGTCACCACATCCATGGAAGCCGACTGGTTCGGAATATACTGTGAGTCGAACTCGATAAAAGAATTGATGCAGAAAGCGTCATCCGGCAAAAGTGTCAGTTTGGAGCCGGTCACGGGATCGGACACCTCCATCTTCTTGCGTACAATATAGTAATCCTTGTCTTTCTCCTGTTCCACGATCCCTGCTTCACGGATCGATCGCACATACTCGATGGCGCTGCCGTCGAGTATGGGAAACTCCGAAGCGTTGACATCGATCAGACAATTGTCGATACCGAGCGCATAGAGAGTAGAAAGAGCGTGTTCAACGGTGCTCACCGTGACATCCCCCTTTCCAAGAACGGTGCCACGTTGCGTATTGACCACATTCTCGGCCAGGGCATCCATCACCGGTTGTTCATCCAGATCCACCCGCCTGATCTTATACCCGTAATCCACCGGAGCAGGGTTAAAGGTGACCACAATATCCAAGCCGGAATGCAGGCCGATACCCTGTAAGGTGAAGCTGTTTTGTAATGTTCTCTGTTTCACTTTATCAAAAATTTTTTCACATTTTTCAAATATGTGCGCAAATATACAACCAAAAGCAGGAAAATCCACTATTTTCGGTCATTGTTTGCAAATGTGAGGGTCTGACAAGAGGGGTCAGTCGTTGTGTGAAAGTTTTTTCTTCAGTTCTGCCAGTTCTTTCTCCATGGCATTCAGACGGCGGTACATGTCGGGAAGCTTGGGCAAAATAACACTTGATTTAAAAAAACTCTTTACCGGGAAAGCAGGTGAACCAATCACCTCCGAACCCTCTTTGGTATTACTGATGATACCCGACTGGGCACCGATCTGGCTCTTCCTGCCAATGGTAATGTGGCCGCCGATCCCTACCTGGCCGCCCAGCACGCAGCTCTCGCCAATTTTTGTAGATCCGGCGATACCCACCTGTGCTGCCATCACGCTGTTCTCACCCACTTCGCAGTTGTGGGCAATCTGTATCAGGTTATCAAGCTTCACCCCGCGACGGATGATGGTGGACCCCATCACGGCACGGTCGATGGTGGTATTGGCCCCGACCTCCACATCCTCTTCCAGGATCACATTCCCAATCTGAGGGATCTTGTGATAGATCTCCTCCTGCTTGCTGAAACCAAAACCATCGGCACCAATCACGGCACCGGCATGAATGATGCAGTTGTCACCAATCACACAATCGTGGTAGATCTTCACACCAGGGTAGAGAATACAGTTCTTTCCGATCTGCACGTTATTGCCCACATATACCTGCGGATATATTTTGCACCCATCCCCAATCCGGGACTGTTCCCCGATGAAAGCGAACATCCCCACATAGATATTCTCTCCCATCAATGCCGATGGAGCGATAAAGCTGATCTCACCGATGCCGCTCTTCTGCGGTTGTTTCTGATTGGCCATCTCCATCAGTGAAGCCAGTGCCGCATAGGCATTGGGTACCTTGATGAGGGTTGCCCTGATCGGCTTATCGGGCAGGAAATCACTATTCACCAATACAATATCGGCATCTGTATCATAAATATAGGGGGTATATTTCGGATTTCCCAGAAAGGTAAGGGTGCCCGGTTTACCTTCTTCAATTTTTGAGAAACTGGATACGGACACATTCGGATCGCCGATCACTTCTCCGTTCAGGAACCCGGCAATTTGTTTAGCGGTAAAAATCATCTATTTTTTACGTTTATCTGTGAGGCAGTTATAACTTTTTATAATGGTTTAATCGGGATCAACACATTCAGTTCTTGTCGTCACTGTGATGGTCAAAAATATATAAATAGTCTCTGCATTATCAATTTGAATGCAAATTAACAACTTTTTTTTTAACTGTAACCAAATAAAATCATAATATAGTTTAAACGAACAGCCATTCTCTTTTGTACAATTCAAAAAATAGTATTACTTTTGCAGGCACTTTTACGGGATGTAGCTCAGTCCGGTTTAGAGTACTCGTCTGGGGGGCGAGTGGTCGCTGGTTCGAATCCAGTCATCCCGACAGCACTAACTCAAGTCCTTACAGTAATGTAAGGACTTTTTTTTTACACCTTATACCCCTTATATGTGGCATAACTGATCGGTTTTCGCACGTTATTTGCCGATTTGTGTGCATTTTTACGTGCAAGGATCCTGTTCTGGGCTGCAAGTGATGTTCCTGCTCGTTTCAAGATGGGATTCTTTACCGGCTTTTTCAGCCTTTCCTGTACTTCGAAAAATCGGTATTCATCATGCTGCCCGTTTCCTGCAGGGCGTAGTGGAAGGCGAAGCAGGAGTAGAGGTCCTGCGGGATATGTCCTTCCACCCCGAGGTTGAGATATTCGTGCAGCAGCGGCCGGTAATCCGGGTGCGCACACTTGTTGATAATCTCTTCGGCACGATTTCGCGGACCTTTTCCTCTGAGATCAGCCACACCATACTCCGTTACCAGGATCTTTACGGAGTGCTCCGTATGATCTTCGTGTGTCACCTTCGGCACGATGCAGCTGATGGCACCGTTCTTGGCCGTAGAGGGAGTGAGGAAGATGGAGAGGTAGGAGTTGCGGGTGAAATCGCCCGATCCGCCGATGCCGTTGATTATCTTTGTACCGTTCACGTGCGTGGAATTCACACTGCCGAAGATATCCACCTCAATGGCGGTATTGAGGGCGATGACACCCAGTCGCCGTGCCAGTCCGGGATTGTTGGAAATCTCCGAGGGACGCAACACCATTTTATTTTTAAAGAACGCGAGATCATCGTAGAACTGATGCAACATCTCGTTGCTCACGGTGAGCGAGCAGCCGCTGGCGAAAGAGACATTACCCTGTCGCATCATGTCGAGCACAGCGTCCTGGATCACCTCGGTATATATTTCAAAGCGGGGAATATCAGGGTTGCTGCCCATGGAGCCCAGCACCGCGTTGGCGATGTTACCCACGCCCGACTGGATGGGGAGGAAGTGGGACGGGATACGTCCCGCTCTCATCTCTGCCACGAAGAACTCCGCCACGTTGTTGCCGATACGGGCAGTCACCTCGTCGAGGGGTGTAAACCCATGCCCCTCTCCGTCTCTCTCTGTCTCGACGACGAATATCTTTTCCGGATTCACCTTCACATAATCGAGTCCGATACGGCTCTGCACCTCAAAGATGGGAATCTCCCGGCGTTGAGGGGGATCCTGCAGCTCATAGATGTCGTGGATGCCTCTTAACTTTGTCGGCGCCGTTTTATTCAGCTCCACGATCACAATATCGGCTAAGCGGCAGATGGTAGGGGTAATCCCCACGGCGGTGGTGGGTACGATCTCCCCGGTGTCCGTCACATCGGCTGCCTCCACCACGGCGATATTTATTTTTCCCAGAAAGCCGTAACGGATCTCCTGAGCCAGCTGCGAGAGGTGCATGTCGAAGTAGTCAAACTCTCCCCGGTTCAATGCCTCCCGCATATCCTTGTTGGTCTGATAGGGGGTACGGAACTTGATTGCTTTGGCCCGTGAGAGCGAACTGTCGATAGAAGCACCGGTGGAGGCACCGGTGAATACCCCGATCTTAAAAGGATTTCCTTTTGCATGCTCGGCCTCTGCCCTTTTGGCGATCTCTACCGGCACCACCTTCGGGCAGCCGGCATGAGTAAACCCGCTGAAGCCTACATTGTCGTCATGTTTCACGAGTGACGCAGCCTCTTCAGCGCTAATAAATTTCAATGCCATATCAGTTGTTGGTTTTTAAATGTTTGGGTCAATCGTTCACTTGTGTAGGTTAATATTTCCGCTGCATGATCTCACCGTAGATCAGCCCTTTTTTCAGTTTATCCTCTCTCTCGCCTTCCAGCAGATCAGCCACGAACGGATGTAGGGACGGTCTGTTTGCATCCGCGGCACTATTCACCGCATGGGGATCAGAAAAAGCGCTCTCCTGGCCAAACGATGCATCGGCATCATAGACGAAGATAGAGCTCTTCAAGGAGGACTCTCCTTCGAAATCGGTTACCAGATCGAGAGAGGAACGGAACTGAGTACGACCTGTCGTGGCCGGTTGCGTAGGGACGGGAGAAGGAAGTGTGGTTTTTTTCCGCTCGCGGGTATGGCGCAGAAACGGTTCTTCCTCCTCTGCAGGGAAAAAGGGTGTGGAACTCCCTTCCTGTTTCTGCTGCATCGTTTTCTTCTTTCGGGAATCATTAAAAAAACCCAATATCATGAGAAATATGAGAAGGATCAAATAAATTATGTCACCGAACTCCATATTTTGATTAATTTTGCAACTGGACAAAAATAGTGTTTTTTTGTGAATGATCAGGTATTTGGGATATAAAATATCGGGAGCAACTTCCCAGTCACTCCCGATCATTTAACCAAAACCTTAACTATGAAAAAATTTTATTTTTTCCCGGGCAAATATAAACTATTGGAGAGACATTTCCAACTTTTCGGCCCGATAAATGCAGTTTTTAACTTTTCCTTTTATGGAGGATCACAGTGAAAATTAAGGGAATAATGGGCTCAGACAAGCACAGCGACAAAAAACTATACATAGAGACCTACGGATGTCAGATGAACGTAGCCGACAGTGAAGTGGTAGCATCGATCATGGAGATGGGCGGCTATACCCTGACCGATAACGACCGGGATGCCGATGCCATTTTCGTCAATACCTGTTCCATCCGGGAGAATGCGGAACAGAAAGTGATCCAGCGGCTGGAGTATTTTCACTCGTTGAAACGCAAGCGGAAAGGAAACCTGATCATCGGCGTGCTGGGCTGCATGGCCGAGCGCGTCAAGTCGGAGCTGATAGACCACCATCATGCCGATCTGGTCGCGGGTCCCGATGCCTACCTCGACCTACCCAGCCTGATGGGGGCTGCCGAACGGGGTGAGAAGGTGATCAACATCGAGCTGTCGCAGACGGAGACATACAAGGAGGTGATTCCGCTCAAGATGGGGGGGAGCAACGTCTCCGGATATATCTCCATCATGCGGGGATGCAACAATTTTTGCACCTATTGCATCGTTCCCTACACACGCGGCAGAGAACGCAGCCGTGAGCCCGGGAGCATCCTCAACGAACTACGCGTGATGCGGGAGAAAGGGTTCAGGGAGGTGATCCTGCTGGGGCAGAACGTCAACTCCTATCGCTATCAGGATGGCGACCGCACCATTGGCTTCCACGAGCTGCTGGCCCTGGTGGCCGAGGCAGCTCCGGAGCTGCGCATCCGGTTCACCACCTCCCATCCCTGGGATATGAACGACGCCACCCTGGAGACCATCGCACGCTATCCCAACCTCTGCAACTACATCCATCTGCCGGTACAGTCCGGCAGCTCGCGGATGCTGAAGCTGATGCACCGTCGCTACAACCGGGAGTGGTACATGGAACGGATCGCCGCCATCAAGCGGATCATCCCCGACTGCGGCCTGTCGACCGACATCATGTGCGGCTTCCATTCCGAGACGGAGGAGGATCACCAAGAGACCCTCTCTCTGATGCGGGAGGCAGGTTTTGACTCCGCGTTCATGTTCAAGTACTCGGAGCGTCCAGGCACCTACGCGGCAAAGAAGCTGGAGGACAATGTGTCGGAGGAGGTGAAGAACCGCAGGTTGCAGGAGATCATCCACCTGCAGCTGGAACTGTCACGGCAAAGCAACGAGCGGGATATGGGCAAGGAGTTCGAGGTGCTGGTGGAGGGATTCTCCAAGCGTTCGCGAGAGCAGCTCTTCGGACGAAATGAGCAGAACAAGGTGGTGATCTTCGACAAGAAGCAGCACCACATCGGTGAGTGGGTGAAGGTGCGGGTGACCGGCTTCACCTCGGCCACCTTGCTGGGCGAATCTCTTTCTGCAGAGTAGAGCTCTACCGATAATTGCTCCGGGAAGCAAACATTTTTGTCATGAATGTGTTTATCTGATACAAAGAGTTCTTACGCACCGCCGGCAAGGGGGCTCTGAACAATGAAACGGGCGTCAAGCCTGACAAGCGCAACAAAAACAACAAACAACTAAACACGACCAATTATGAACTCAGAATCAAAATTATTACTGGGATTGGGTATCGGCGTAGCACTGGGTGCTGCCATCGGTTACATCATAGGAAGCGACCGGAAGGAAGAGTGGCTGGAACAGGCCAATGAGTTTACCGACAAGGTGAGAGCCAACATAAAATCAGCGGTCTACAAAGGCAAAAGCGAAGTACAGGATCTGAAGGAAGATATCGACGACATCGCCGACATCGCTAAGAAAGAACTGGCCAAACAGTAAATGACTCTCTTAATACCGAACCGATGGAAGATAAAAAAGTAAGTACGTTGTTTGAGGAGATGCGTGATGATGTGTCCAGATATATCACCAGCACGCTTGAACTCGGAAAACTGGAAGCGTTTGAAAAGATCAGCTTAGGTTCTTCGGCCATCACGTACGGACTGATCCTGGGCGGCGTGGCCCTGTTTGCCCTGTTGTTTCTTTTCATCACACTGGCCCTCTATCTGGGCGAGCTGCTGCAGAACGCCTGGGCCGGCTTTGGCATTGTGACCGGGTTTGCCCTGTTGGTCCTGCTGGTAATGCTACTCATGGGAAAACCTTTTAAAAAGAAGGTGACCAATCAGGTGGTACGCTTCCTGATGAACAAGGATGACACAGACCAAAAAAAGAGCAATCTATGAGCACCTATAAACTCACACCGCTGGAAGAGCTGCGACTGGAGAAAAAACGACAGAGAGAGGAAAGAAGCATTGCCAGCCAGCGCCTCTCCTACCAGTTGCAGTATCTGAATGACAACTGGGGATCGATGTTGGCTAAGGGCCTCACCTCATCGGTAAAAACAAAATTTGCGGAAACTGTAGATACCCTCTCGAGTGGAAGCCCCAATACGGTGACTCCTTTTGTCACGCGCAAGGCACACCCTTGGGCCGGCATGGCAATGGCTTCTCTTCCCATGTTCGGATCCATCGTCTGGAAGCTCAGCAAACCGGCCATCATCGCCTTTATGCTGAAAAAAGGCTCTTCCATGCTGTTCAGCAGGAAAAAGAAAAAGATCAGATAGTGGATCGGTGGACGGTGCTAACGCCGTCCACTTTTGCGATCTTGCCACAGAGCTGGTTCACCTCCTCGGCACTATGCACGTGCACGTTGAAGATCCCTTCGAAGATACCATCCTTGGAAGCCACATTGACACTCTGAATATTGACCACCACTTCTTCGGTCAGCTTGGCCAGGATATTTCCCAGGATCCCCACCCGGTCAATCCCGGTGAAAATGATCGAGGCCAGGAAGGAGTACTGACGGTAATCGCCCCACTCCACTGCGATGATGCGGTCCCCGTAATTGGACTTCAGCTTCAGACCGGTCTGGCAGGAGCGTTTATGCACCTCCACCTCCTCTTTCTCGGTCACATAACCAAACACATCATCCCCGGGCAACGGGTTACAGCATGAGTACACAATAAAGTTCTTGCGGAAGTTCTGTTCCGTGAGATGATAGACCGCCTTGCGGTCAATTTTCACCTTATTGTTTTCCTGAGGCATACTGAGCGATGCATCCTCCTCATCGGCAAGGATCACCTTCCTGGGTTCCTGCGGTGATTTCTTGATGGCGTTCATCGCCTGCTTCACATAGCGGACAAACAGATTATCCTGTTTCTCCGGCACCGCCTTCAGCTTGAAGAACGCCTCCTTTTGTGGCGGCAGGGTCACCTCATTGTTGCCGATCATGTAGAACAGATCCTCCTTATTCTCCGCCTTATATGAATGCAGAATCCGGTTGAAGAGGGTGTTGTCGATCGCCTCATTGCCGAACAGTTCATCGAGCATATTCTTCCCCTTTTCCGTGATACGTCTTCTCTGGCGCCGCAGCGACGCCTCAATCTTGGTACGGGCCTTGGCCGTGGTGACAAAGTTGATCCATTCCGGCTGGGGGTTGACCGACTGGGAGGTGAGGATCTCGATCTGGTCCCCGCTGTGAAGCTTCTGGCTGAGGGGGACTAAGGTGTGGTTCACCTTGGCACCGAGGCAATGATCCCCTATACGGGTGTGGATGGTGTAGGCAAAATCAAGCGCCGTGGCGCCCTGCGGCAGTGTTTTAATCTCCCCCTTGGGGGTGAAGACAAAGATCTCGGATGAGAAAAGGTTCATCTTCACCGTATCGAGAAAATCGATCGCATTGGGGTTTGGGTTGGCGAGGATCTCCTGAATCGTCTTGATCCACTTATCCAGCTCGTTGTCCTCTTCAATGCGGTTTTCCTTGTACTTCCAGTGGGCGGCAAACCCTTTCTCGGCAATATCGTCCATGCGGCGGCTGCGAATCTGGATCTCGATCCACTTCCCGTCGGGTCCCATCACGGTGAGGTGCAGTGCCTGGTAGCCGTTTGCCTTGGGATGGCTCACCCAGTCGCGGATGCGATCGGGACGCAGCTTGTAGATATCGGTGATAGCTGAGTAGATGTCCCAGCATTGTTTCTTCTCATCCATGCCGGGATGTACCTCGAAGATGATCCGCACGGCAAACAGGTCGTACACCTCACTAAAGCTGATCCCCTTCGATTGCATCTTGTTCCAGATGGAATAGACCGACTTCACGCGGGCACGCATCTCGTACTGAATGCCCATCTTATCGAGTGCCGGGATCACCGGCTCGGCAAAGTTTTCATAGATCTTGCTCCGTTCGGGGGCAGTCTCCGCAATCTTGGTGGTCAGGTCGGCAAAAACCTCCGGATGCTCATACCGGAAGCAGAGCTCCTCCAGCTCGGTCTTGATGGCAAACAACCCCAGACGATGCGCTAACGGAGCGTAGATATAAAGCGTCTCACCGGTGATCTTGAACTGCTTGGTGGGGCTCATGGAGGAGAGGGTGCGCATGTTATGCAACCGGTCGGCGATCTTGATCAGGATCACCCGGATATCGTCCGACATGGTTAGCAGCAGCTTGCGGAAGTTCTCCGCCTGTGCCGACACGTTCTCGCCAAACATACCGCTGGAGATCTTGGTCAGCCCATCGACAATCTGCGCGATCTTGTCGCCGAAGAGGGCACGGATATCATCCGTCGTATAATCGGTATCTTCCACCACATCGTGCAACAACGAGGCGGAAATGGAGGTAGAACCGAGCCCCATCTCCTTGGAGACGATACGGGCTACGGCCAGCGGATGCATGATGTAAGGCTCTCCCGAGCGGCGGCGCGCCCCTTTATGCGCCTCCTTCGCCATGTTATACGCCCGGGTGATGACATCCACCTTCCGCCGGTGATTCGAGTTGAGATAATCCTGCAGGAGACCTTGAAACTCCTCTTCAATCATCTGCTCTTCCGCAATCATTTTTTCATCGTCATTCATATACCGTAAGACCCGCTTTGGTTGGAACCGTTTAAATACAAACGAAAATACAAATAAATCGAGAGAAAACAGAATTTGCACACATTTTTTAGAGAGGGTCATGCATTTTTGAACAAAAAGAGCGTATCTTTGTCTTTTCAGACAACAGGGGTGCCCCACAAAAACGGGCTGAGATCATACCCATATCACCTGATCCGGATAATGCCGGCGGAGGGAAAGGAAGCAGCACATATCCCGGCGACGCTTCCACAGGTATCCATCTTACACAAAACCCCTTTTTTATTTCACTCACACCGTTGAACCATTGCGCATGCTTTGTTCAACACAAAAAAACAAGTAAAATGAAAAAGGTATTCTTTTCAATTCTGCTGACACTCAACTCAGCAATGGCCTTTCAGGCAGTGGCGCAGGCAGATGTTGCGCCAACCGACAGCATCGACAACATCCGGCTGGAGGAGGTGATCGTTTCCGGTACACGTGCCGGGGCACATACACCGGTCTCCTTCAGTAACCTCACGGCAACCGATATCCGCAAGGAGAATGCGGCACGTAACATCCCCTCTATCCTGCAGGCATCCCCCTCCCTGGTCGCCTTCACGGAGGACGGGCTGGGCGTGGGCAACACCTCTTTCAGGATACGGGGTACCGATGCCACCCGCATCAATGTAACCCTCAACGACATGCCGCTCAACAACCCGGAGAGCCAGGAGGTCATCTGGGTTAATCTGCCCGACCTCTCCGGATCACTACAGAGCATTCAGATACAACGGGGGGTAGGCACCTCCACCAACGGAGCCGCCGCCTTTGGCGCCAGCATCTCACTCAAGACGGCAGGGGCCCGCTCCAAAGCATACGGAGAGGCATCCACCGCCGTGGGAAGCTACGATACCTACTCCTCATCGATTTCTGCCGGCACCGGTATTCAGCCAAACGGCCTCTCATTCGACGCCCGCTTTTCGCGGGTGCTGGGTGACGGTTATGTGCGCAACGGCACAGTGAACCATACCAATTTCTATGGGGTAGTTTCTCACTATAGCGAACGGCAACTGCTTCGCCTCAGCTACCTGAGGGGTATCCAGCATACCGGCATCTCCTGGCAGGGGGTGTCGGAAAAGCAGATGCAAGACCCGGAATATGGGCGTCGTTATAATCCTGCCGGCGAATATTATGATGATGCCGGCAACCGGCTCTACTACCATAACGAAACCGACAACTACTACTCGCACATACTGCAACTCACCCTCTCGCGCGAGCTGAATCGCTCTCTATCCCTTCATGCGGGAGTGAGCTACAACCACGGATACGGCTACTACGAAAACTACCGGTATAACCGGAAATATTCCGATTTCGGTCTGGAGCCGCAAACCATTGACGGGAAGACCTACCGCAAGAGCGACTTCATCCGCCGTAAGCTGATGCGAAACAATTTCTATGTAGCCAACGCGGGACTGGACTATGCCGGCGACCGATGGAAGCTCACCTTCGGCGGTTTGTACAGTTTTTACGACGGGGATCACTTCGGCCGGTTGCCCTGGATCAAACAGAAACAAAATATTCCGGCGGACTATGAGTGGTACCGCAACACAGGCAGAAAATCGGAAGTGAACTGCTTCACCAAAGCCGAATACCAACTGAATGAAAAGCTCTCCCTCTTCGGCGACCTGCAATACCGCCGTGTGGGATACCGCTTCAGTGGTATGGATGACGACCAGATGGATCTGACAGGCGATTTTCACTACAACTTCTTCAACCCTAAGGCGGGCCTGTTCTATGAACTGAACAACAATCACCGCCTGTACGCTTCGGCAGCCGTGGGACAGCGAGAGCCACTGCGCGCCGACCTGAAGGACGGCATCAAAAAGGGTGCGAAGA
>JAQVWR010000024.1 GCA_028709605.1 Proteiniphilum sp. | reverse complement strand
TTCAATTGCAAATATAAACAAAATCTCTATCTTTGCACCACGAAAATCACGGGGGATTAGCTCAGCTGGCTAGAGCGTTTGACTGGCAGTCAAAAGGTCATCGGTTCGATTCCGATATTCTCCACAAAAAGAGTATCTCACACCGGGTACTCTTTTTTATTTGTGCCTCGACCGCAGGTTATCCCCCATGTCCGCGAGGGTTGATGAGAAATCAAACACCATGATGGTCCCGTTTACAGAATTTCAATTCCATCCCGCTCGCAGAGCTCCAGTGCCAACTCCCGCAAACGGAATTTCAGGATCTTCCCGCTGCCGGTCATGGGGAACACATCCACGAAGAAGACGTAGCGGGGAATCTTGTACTTGGCAATATGTCCCTTGCAGTAATCCCGCACATCTTCGGTGGTGAGCTGAAAGCCCTCCTTCCGGATGATGAATGCGCCCACATCCTCGCCATAGCGCTGTGAGGCCACCGCCACCACTTGTACATCCTGTACTCCCGGCATTCGGTAGAGATAGTCCTCCACCTCTTTCGGGGAGATGTTCTCCCCTCCCCTGATGATCATATCCTTGATGCGTCCGGTGATGCGGTAGTTATCGTTCTCATCCTTCACCCCCAAGTCGCCCGAGTGCATAAAGCCGTTGGCATCGATTACCTGGGCGGTCGCTTCCGGGTTCTTATAGTACCCCTTCATCACATTATATCCGCGACAGCACATCTCACCGGCAACACCCACGGGGCACTCCTCCCCTGTTTCGGGATCGAGCACCTTCACCTCGGTGAACGCATAATTGCGCCCGACACCCGTCAACCGCACCTCGAAGGGATCATCCACACGACTCTGGGTCATGCCGGGAGAGGTCTCGGTCATGCCATAGACACTGGTCAGATCCATGAACATCTGTTCATTCACCTGCCGCATCAGCCCTTCGGGGCAGAGTGCTCCGGCCATAATGCCGGTACGGAGCGAATGCATATCGAACAGGGTAAACATGGGATGATGCAGCATCGAGATAAACATGGTAGGCACACCGTGCAGCACGGTGCACCGCTCCCGGTGGATAGAGGCGAGCGTCACCAACGGGTCGAACCGCTCCACCATCACTTGGGTGCTGCCATGGGTGAGGCAGCACATCGTGGCAAGCACCACGCCAAAGCAGTGGAACAGGGGTACGCAGATACAGCATTTGTCATCGGGTGTGAACTGCATATGCACCCCCGTGAAATAGCCATTGTTGACAATGTTGTGATGGGTAAGCATCACCCCTTTGGGGAAGCCGGTGGTGCCCGAGGTGTACTGCATGTTGACCACATCATGGCATCCGGCGAGGGAGCGTAGCCTGCGGAACTCGTTGTCAGGCACGTTCCTGCCCAGTAACAGGATCTCTGCAGTGTTATACATGCCGCGATACTTCTCCTGACCGATATAGACCACGTTCTTCAGCTCCGGAAATTGGTTCGATCGCAGTTTTCCCCGCTGGGTGGTTTTCAGCTCGGGCACGAGTTCATAGATGATATCCGTGTAATTGCTTCCCGCTGTACCGTCGGTCATGCAGAGCGTGTGCATATCAGAGTGGCGGATCAGATAGCGCAGCTCTTCGGAGCGGTAGCTGGTGTTAACCGTCACGGCCACGGCCCCGATCTTGGCGGTGGCATACAGGAAAGTGAGCCAGTCCGGCACGTTCTGTGCCCAGATGCCCACATGGGTGCCGCGGGTCACGCCGGTGGCAATCAGTCCTTTTGCCATATGATCCACTCTCTGGTTGAAGGTGCTCCAGGTAAAACGTAGGTCACGATCGGAATAGACGATATATTCCTTCTCTGGCGTCTTTTCGGCCCAGTACTCGAGCCAGTCGCCCAGTGTTCTGTCGGACAGTGAAATTGCAGATTGGTCGCTCATTTTTGTGGAAGATCGGTGTATGATATTGGGTGCAGGAAACCAGCTCCTGCAGGGAGTATAATTGTCGCAGCAACACCCTGAAGATTGGAATGGCCGGAAAGTTTAGGCCGGGGAATAGATCACACCCAGGATTGTTGCTTCGGAATGATCGGCAGCCGTTACCAGGTGATCGACAATGGAATCATAATAGATACTATCGCCCTGATGCAGGATATATTCCTCCTTTCCGTAATGCACGGTAATGGAGCCCTCCAGTACATAAAGAAACTCTTCGCCCTCATGTGATGAATAGCTCTCCTTTCCGTTTCCGGATTGGATGTGGACAAGAAATGGTTCCATATTTCGCCCCGCTTTTTTACCTGCCAGAGAAACAAATGCCATATGGGTGTGCTGGTTGGTCTGATGGCTGGTGAAAGTAACCGGCTCATTTGCGAAGGAGTGTTGATGAACAACCGGCCCCGTCTCTTCGCTGTCGTCCAGGAAGGTGCCCAATCGTACGCCGAGCGCCCGCGCAATTTTGATCAGCGAGGAGAGGGAGGGAATGATATCGCTCCGGCAGATGCAGTTCACCTGCTCCACCGTCAGTCCCGACCCTGCAGCCAGCTCCTCTTCCGACATCTTCCTGTCGGCACACAATATCCTGATTTTTTCCGTGACGCCACTCATATCCTTCCGTTTTTGAAGATGCAAAAATAACAGAATAAAATCAATAGGACAACTAATCTAGCGATATGTTCGTTTTTAGACTCACTTTATATTAATTCTATATTATATCTGTTTCTTCTGCATCAACCTTCTTACCCATCGATCTCGTGATTCCACAAAAGTTAAAATTCCATTTTGAATCGATAGTGTCGCATACATTTTGTAAAATTGTATAATTTGGTTGTTTAAAAGATAGTCATGAGTTCAAACCCAACAGATTGGGAAATATGGCTCTCCTTCAAAAGAGGAGATCAAAAGGCTGTTTCCTTTATTTACAGGAAATATTTCCCGGTATTGTATCGATATGGATTAAAATTCACCCAGCACTCTTCCTGGGTAGAAGATACCATCCAGGATCTGTTTGCTGAACTGATCAAAAATCACAAAACCGTAGGGAATACGGATAATATTCAGTTTTATCTTTACAAATCGTTTCGGCGTAAGCTCGTCAGGAAACTGGGTCATGCACACAGATATGACCTCACCGGCGCGATGGACGATGATCCTCCGTTTGAAGTCGTCTGGTCTGTTGAACAGGATCTCATCAGAGAGGAGGAAAACAAACAACGATCAGCAATGCTTATCAAAGCACTCTCAGAGCTTACCTCCCGTCAGAAGGAAGCCGTTTATCTGCGTTTTACAAAAGAACTCGATTATGCGGTGATCGCCGACATCATGAACATCAGCATCGAGGCTTGCCGTAACCTTATTTCGAAGGCGGTTTCCAACCTGAGACAAGCGGTGAACAAAAAAAAGTAAAAAAATTGTTTTTTTTGATTATATTTCACATGATGGTGCCTTTATATAATAGATGCATTGACGATGAACAGTGAAAAATACATAACATATTCGACAGAGGAGTTTGTACTCGATGAAGAGTTCATGCATTGGGTACTGCAGGCCGACGAGACATCAGATTGTTTCTGGCAGGCGTTTATGCTCCAACATCCCGAGAAGAAAGAGGAGCTGGAAGAGGCCGCTTTTCTGATTCGTTCTCTTCGTACGGAGGAACCTCCGGCACCTTCCGGAAGATTAAGAAATGCGTGCCAAAAGAGGCAACTCTTCTCGCCACACACCCATCACACAGGTCGACAGTTAGTCAAAATTGCGGCTCTCTTTGTGCTGATGGTCACCCTGGGCACTCTGATCTGGTATAATCGGTATGATCAGAAAAGTTTCCCTGTGGAGCTACCCGATAGCAGATACAGTGAGAATGGCCGAGTCATCCTGCCCGACGGAACAGTCAGTGAATTTGAGAGCAAAGAAACGCAGATTCAGCAGACAGCTTCCGGCAGGCTGACCATCAATAACGACACGCTCCTGTTGAAAGAGAGGGAAACAAAAACAGATGAATCTGCTATGGCCCAGGTTATTATTCCTTATGGAAAACGTTCGGAGATCACACTGGCCGATGGAACCAAAATATGGCTGAACGCCGGAAGTACTTTATCCTATCCGGTATATTTCACCAAAAATAAAAGAGAGGTTTATCTTTCGGGCGAGGCTTTCTTTGAGGTGACTTCCGACGATTCCAAGCCTTTCTACGTGGTCACCAACGACATGAGAATCAGGGTTACAGGCACTTGCTTCAATGTGACCTCTTATGAAAATGATGCCGTCACCCAAGCTGTGCTTGTGGAAGGTAAAATTGAAGCGGCTAAGAACCGGTTATTCAGTCGCTCCGTCGAGCTCTCACCGGGTGAGCGCATCCTCTACCACAAAGAGGAAAAAATATGGCAGAAGGACAAAGTGGATGTAACTCTTTACTCCTCCTGGGTGAAGGGATACCTGATCATCGATAACGAACCTGTTGAAGAGATTTGTAAAAAGCTGGAACGCTATTACAACAAAAAAATTGTGGCAGCTGAGCTCATCGATCATCCCCTATTTACCGGGAAACTGAATCTGGCCAATGATCTGGAGAAGGTATTGAAAAATATTGCCTTTTCCGGCTCTTTCAGGGTGGAGAAAAAGGATGAAGTCTATTTCATTCTACCATAACGAAATTCATAATCAGATAAATAAATGTGCCTATGAAATAAACCATCCCATTAAACTTGAAAAAAAGAAAACCGGGATAAGCCGTCAAACAAACCCCGGTTTTGATCAAATTTAATTATCACACGAATAACTAAACGACAAACAAATTTATGAAAGAAAATCAACATGAACAACATGAAGGAAATATTTTACCCTATTTCCGACAAACCATCCTTATTATGCGGTTAAGTTTATTTTTTATATTGGTAAGTACTGCAACGGCTTTCAGTGCACTCACTTACTCTCAAAACACTAAACTTTCTCTGAATTTGAAAGATGCAACCGTAAAGGAGGTAATCAAAACAATTGAAGATCAAAGTGAATTTGTATTTTTGTACCGGGAAGGACAGATCAATCTCAACAGAAGAGTCTCTGTCCATACCGATGCAAAACAATTGAAAGAGATCCTGGATCTGATATTCGAGGGTACCGACAATATCTACATTATCAGTGACCGGCAGGTGGTCATAGGAAAAGCACCTAGAAAAGCTCTGGAAGCACAGCTCTCGGCATTGCAAAAAGAGCATAAAACGGTTATTGAGCAACCTCAGCATAAAGATATTTCCGGAAAAGTGACCGATGCGCGGGGGGAACCGCTTCCCGGTGCCACCGTGTTGATCAAAGGAACTTCTATCGGTACGGTAACCGATGTGGACGGAATTTTTTCACTCCGCATCCCCGTAAACGCAGCAACCTTGCAAGTCTCTTTTGTGGGAATGAAAACGCAGGAGATCCCTGTTGCCGGCCGCACTTCCTTTAACGTGGTGCTGGAAGAAGAAGCCATTGGGCTGGAAGAGGTGGTGGCGGTGGGCTACGGCGTACAGAAAAAGGTGAACCTGACAGGGTCTGTCGCTTCGGTACAGGGGGAGCTACTGACAACCCGGCCCGTGGGAGCTGTAGGTGCCGGCCTTCAGGGGCTGCTTCCCGGGGTGACCGTCACCTCTTCGTCGGGACAGCCAGGAAGTCCGGGCGTGAATATTCTCGTCAGAGGGGTGAACACAATCAATAGCCAGACCAATCCGTTGATCTTGATCGATGGAATTGCCGGAGGCGATATCAACCTGGTGAATCCCGATGATATTGAGAGTGTGACCGTGCTAAAAGATGCTGCCTCTTCAGCCATATATGGGGCACGTGCGGCCAATGGGGTGATCCTGATCACCACCAAAAAAGGGAAGAAGGAAGGCAAAACAGCTTTCAGCTACTCGGGCTATTTCGGGATTCAGCGACCTGTATCACTGCCGGAGCTGGTCAACGGACGACAGTTCATGACCCTGGAGAATGAAGCAAGGGCCGCCAGAGGGGTAGCAATCCCCTACTCCGATGAGGCATTCATGAAGTACGATTCTAAAAATTTCCCCAACGACTACTCCAATACAAACTGGATCGACGCAACGTTCAAAGATCATGCCACCCAGCAAAGCCATAATATTAATCTGAACGGCAGCTCCAACCATACCACCTATTACATGTCGTATGGCTTTCTGCAACAGGATGGTCTGATTGTGGGGGATCCCTACTCGTCGAACCGTCACAATGTAAGGCTTCGCCTGGAGTCGCAGATCATTGACCGATTGAAGGTAGACGGTAACATCAGTTTTATTAATTTCTACAAGCAAGATGCAGGCGGATCAGGGACAAGCGGCGTCTTTCGGCTGGTACAACGTTTATCCCCCCTGCTCCCTGTCAAATGGCAGCTGCCGACCGATGACGGGGGCTGGAAAAACTCACCCAACTGGTCCTACGGGTCGGTTGCCAATCCTGTGCGCACCGCCTATGAATCGGGCTACACAAAGAATTACTCGAGGACCTTCAACGGCAATTTCAATGCAACCCTCGACCTGATCCAGGGTATGCACCTCAACAGCCAGTATGCTTATAACTACTATACACGCGATATAAAAGACTGGAACCCCACCATGCCGCGATTCCTGGCTGATGGCACTCCTCATCCGGCCAATGAAAACATACAAAACAGTATTTCGGAGACACATAGGAGCACCTTGACACAGACTTTTGTGACCACCCTGAATTATCAAAAAACCATTCAGCAACACGGATTCAATCTCCTGGCAGGATTTTCTCAGGAGTGGGCCTATATGCCGGAACTATCCGCTTCCCGAAAAAAGATATTGCTCGACGGCGTGGAAGAGATTGACGGAGGTACGGAAGATATTATCAACAGCGGTACTGCTGAACACTGGGCTTTGCGCTCCTATTTCGGCAGAATCAATTATGATTTTAACGAGAAGTACCTGCTCGAGGCCAACGTCCGATACGACGGCACCTCACGGTTCGCCAAAGAGAACAGGTGGGGTCTCTTCCCATCGTTCTCGGCAGGCTGGAAGTTCTCACAGGAGGAGTTCATGGATTTTTTGAAGCCGGTACTGACCATCGGAAAAATAAGAGCTTCATGGGGCGAACTGGGGAACCAGAACATCAGCAGCAGCTACTATCCTTACCTTACCGAGATTGAACGTTATACGAAAGCATACCCTATCGGGAACAAAGAGAACGTGGGCTTCAAACAATACTCCCTGGCCAATGAAAAAATCAAATGGGAGACTATCCGGATGTTCAATACAGGGATCGATCTGCAACTGTTCAGCAACAGGCTGGATCTCTCATTCGACTGGTTCGAGAAAAACAATGTCAATGCACTGCTCAAACCGATATACCCCTCCGTAATCGGAATTACTGCTCCGGACAATCTGCCTCTGGAGAATATAGGATCCATTGAAAACAAAGGATGGGAAGTAGGCATCAGATGGCGCGATCAAATCGGAACTGTGCGGTACAGCCTTTCTGCCAACCTGTCGGATGCACGCAACAAGATCACCGACCTGGGCTCTAGCGCCCCCTCATTGGGTGATAATATACGCCGTGTGGGGGACCCGATCAACGGCTATTATGGATACCTGACCGACGGGCTCGCGCAGATCGATGATTTTGAATCGTTTAATGAGACTACGGGGCGGTACGAGAGCCCTAAGTTTGCAGTAATCAGCAGCTATGCCAATATCATTCAACCGGGAGACGTGGTCTACCGGGATATCGGCGGGGAAAACGGTCAACCTGACGGGAAAATCGATGATTACGACAAGGTGGTGTTCGGAGACCCCTACGCCAGATATACCTATTCTCTCAGGGGAACGATGGAGTGGAAGAACTTCGACTTCTCCTTTTATCTCCAGGGGGTGGGAAAGATCAGCGGTTACCTGTCGGAAGAGGCACGTCATGCCTTTATCAACGATTACTCCGTTCCCAAGACTGCACATCTCGACCGATGGACGCCCAATAATCCCGGGGCTTCTTACCCGCGCATGTACTATCAACCCAGCCATAACATCGTTTTCTCGGATTACTGGCTTGAGGATGCCTCCTACCTGCGACTGAAAAATATCCAACTGGGTTATACGCTCTCCAAACAGCTCACCGACAAAATCAATGCGGAACGCCTGAAGATCTATCTGTCGGTGGATAATCTGCTTACCCTGACCCACTATTTCGGCGGATTCGACCCTGAGGTACGAGAATCTGCAGGTGACTCTTACCCGCAGTTAAAGACCTTTGCCCTGGGTGTTCAAATGGGATTTTAACTTTAAACAACGAAACAAAATGAAGAATTTACACTATATCCTCTTTTTCATCCTTTTCACCATCATGGGTTGTGATGATGCTTTCCTGGACAAATTTCCTCTCGACACCGTAACACATACGACCTACTGGAAAACCGAAGATCAGCTCAAGGCGGCTCTCTACCCCTGCTACGACGGGTTTAAGTATGAGCTGGTGATGTATCCGAGCGTATTTGGGGATGACGCGGTCTGGGGGGACCTGGCCAGCGGGCTGAGCAAGGTTCCGGGAGGAAGACACACCGCGATGGACGGATTCCCGTTCTCCTCCTTCTGGAGATATGCATACGCAAATATATTCAACTGCAACAATTTCCTCGATCATTATAATGTGGCGAATGTGGATCAGGATGTGAAGGACAGCTATGCTGCCGAGGTAAAAGTGATCAGGGCATTGCAGTATTTCTGGCTTACATCCTACTGGGGAGATGTGCCACTGATCGATAAGGTGATTACTTCCGCCGACGCATATGGGCCCCGTACCCCCAGAAGTCAAGTGGTGCAGTTTATGCTGGATGACCTGGACTGGGCTGCCGACAAACTGGGCACGACAATCCCTTCCGGTAACAATGTAGGCAGGATCAACCGTTGGGGGGCACTGGCACTGAAAGCACGTATCGCTCTTCAGAATGAGATGTGGGAGAAGGCTGCCAGTGCAGCAAAGGAGATCATGGATCACAGCCCTTATGAGCTCTACCCCGACTACAGTGCCCTGTATCACCTGGAGGGTAACGCCGAAACGAACCCTGCCAATAAGGAGGCGATCATTTACAGCCTCTACGTAAATGATCTGCGCATGAACAATATGACCAATTATACCTGTACAAGGGTTGATTACATCCGCTTTAATGCGTCAAAACGGCTTGTGGATGCGTTTTTGTGCATCGACGGGAAGCCGGCGAAGACTGGATTGGAGTATTACCACCGGACCGGTGTCACCCTTTCCGACCTTTACCCCTATCCCGAACAACATTATGCTGATTATTTCACCGCCCGCGATCCGAGAATGACAATGACACTGTACACCCCCGGCGACGAATGGCCCGGTGGCGACGACGGCGATCCGGATGTGAATGTGGATAATCCGATCTTTCAATTGCCCCGGTTCGCGGTACTGCAAAACAACAACAGACTGGGTGCCAACGGGCTGACCGGCTTCTATTTCAAGAAATACAACAGCCCCGAACTGGCCGGGTTAACCAACCGTGACCACAACAACCTCAATGTGATCCGCTATGCGGAAGTACTGCTGACCTACGCGGAAGCGCTCTTTCATATCCAGGGAGGATCCTTGACGCAGGGACAAATAGACCAAACCATCAATCCACTGCGTGAACGGGTGGGTATGCACCCGATGATCCTGACCGAGCTGGACGCCTGGGGAATGGATCTGGAGACGGAGCTCCACCGGGAACGGCGCGTGGAGATGGCGATGGAGGGCATGCGCTACTTCGATGTATTGCGATGGAAAGAGGGGGAGAAGATGTTGGGCAAAGCGATGGTCGGCCCCTCGTTAACGGTCTGCATGAACGACCTGGGAGCCAACCCTTTTACCCACAATGGTACCGATGAGTTCGGCGATATCATTTATGAAAAGTCGACCGCGGAAGGGGGCATTGATCATTTTGATCCGTCCAGACACTATCTCTGGCCTGTGCCATATGCCGAAAGGGTGATCAATCCGGAGTTGGGACAAAATCCCGGTTGGGAAGAATAATGCATCCGGCACACCATTCACGTGAACTTGCGTGTATGAAAAACGATTCATGCTTCACTATGCGGAGAGAGCCTTTTCGCCTGCGCTCTGAAAGCATACAAACAACAAATGAAAGATGAAAAATAAAACGATGAAGAAGATATTATGTATTCTGTTCTTACTGGCAACCACTCTGAACTGTAAAGAACAGTACCGGGATATAGAAGATCCGGGATGGAAAGAGAATGAGGTGACGAACAGAATCACGCTGATGACTTACAATGTAAAATACTGCTCCCCCTACAACAGCTCAACACCCGACGTGGATGCGGTTGCAGCCATCATCCGACAGGCAAAACCGGATGTCGTGTTTCTTCAGGAACTGGACAGGAACACCACCAGAAGCGGGAAGGTGGACCAGCTGGCCCTGTTATCGGCAAAAACAGATCTGCCCTATACCTATTACGGAAAAGCAATAGCGTACCAGGGAGGGGAATCGGGACTGGGCATCCTCTCGCGTTATGCGCTGTCTGACCCCCAGACATACCACTTACCACGCGTCGAGCTGGGCGACACCTATGTAAGTTACCGCATCATGATCAAGGCAAACATCACCCTGAACGACAAGAAAATCACCATCGCCGGCACGCATCTCGAGCTGACACAGGCGAACAGAGACCTGCAGGTTCCCGAGATCAACAGGATCTTATCGTCATCCAACTACCCGACCATCCTGGCGGGTGATATGAATGCCACTCCCGAAAATCATACGATGCAGACATTTTTCGGTTACGGGTTTAAAAAAACCTGCACCACAGGATGTAACACCATACCCTCCGGTGCCCCCAACCGCGAAATCGATTACATCCTCTATCGTCCGGAAGTGAAATTCAGCGTCGTCTCTCACCTTGTGATGCAGACCCTCGCGTCCGATCATTTACCTATTGTTTCCGTACTGGACCTGAATTAATTCATTCATTCTTTTGTTGATTGACCATTGTAAAAAAGAACATCATCATGATCAAAAAAATCATATTCCTCCTATCTGTTGCCACAACCCTCCTATGGAGTTGTGAAGAAAAGGCGGGCGACCCGCAGATAGTATTTGAGAACGGAGTCGACAGCATCAGCGAGATCTTCCCCGGAGATCTGTTTTATGTAAAAGGAAAAATCATCAGCGATGAACCGCTTGCCGGTGCTTTCTATTTTCATCGGCAAATCGACGAAACAGGAAAGCTGGAGGAGTCGGGAGATCGTTTAGAGCTGGGAGTAGACGGCTCTGCCGATTCCTTCTCGCTGGGTTTCCTGGCTGAGACCACCACTGTAGGCGTAAAAATAATCGCTGAAGATGTCAAAGGGAACCGATCAGTCAGGATCTTCAAGGTGATACAGGGCGTGAACAACCTGGGGATCACCTTGGAAGATCCCGGTTTTATTGATGACATCGAATCGGGAGAACCGTTTCATGTGAAGGGCTCAGTAACATCGAAGACGAAGATCACCAGCCTGAACTACCAGATCATCAAAGGAGACATCAGCGACGAGCCTGTTTCTGTGGTGCTCACCGGTGAGCTGGCGTCGAGCTTCGACATTTCTTTGATTGCACGCAATGGCATGACGGGGGTCCTGGTTACCGCAGTGAACAAAGGGGGGCTTACCGTCAGCAAACTGTTCGAAATAAAACATGTCACTGCCGTGGGACCGGTCATTCTTTTTGATCAGGAGATGATCGAAGTCAAACCTGACTCCTCCTTTACCGTCACCGGCAGGGTCACATCGAATCTGACTGTCACATCCCTCTCCTATGTGGTGGTAAGGGGAGAACAATCCGATCCCGCACAAACGATCGTACTGGCCAATAACCGATTCAGCTTTGACGTTGATGCGGGTGAAGATGCAACGAAGGTGGTGGTGACTGCCATCGACAGCAACGGAAATGAAGGGCTGCAATCACTGCCTGTCACCCTTTTGTTCCCGAGTGCGACGGTTGGGAACGTGATGATCCACTATAAGAATATCATCTTTACGGACGGAAAATTCCCCAAATGTTATTTCAGCTTCTCCATGGCTCCCTACGTGTTGAACGGGACACAGGCGAAAGCCAATCAGCAGAGTGTGCACCTGATGTACTCAAACTGCTTCATCTCGAACGGACACGCAAGCAACGGCCCCGCTATATTCGGTCCGAATGTGAGCACCGCCTCAACCATCAAAGCACTGGATCTGGTTGAGGGATGGAGCACGCCCTACAACCTGACCCGTTTGCCGTCGGCAAGCGACTTCTTCAGCATGACAGGCAAAACATTCGATGAGATCGGCGATAACCAGGAAGATTGGGCGCTGGTGGATACCTATGTGAAGAACAAGATCGGCGGCTCCAGTGTGGTCAGGCAGTTCAATATGTCGGTGGGATATATGTTTGCCATTGGTTTTGGCGGTACCACTGTAGGAGAGATCAATCGATATGCCATCGCCATCGTAAGAGGATTTGGCGGAGAAAAAGCCACCGCAGCCGGACAATCGACCGGTGCCTGGCTTGAAATTGAGATCAAGATGAGAAAATAACCATTTATTTAGGGTATATTTGTCAAAAATTCCCGGTAAAAGGTCATCTTTTACCGGGAAACATTCAACTCAATCCGTAAAAGATGAAAATAAAACAGTTGTTCATTGTATGTCTCTTCCTGACATTCACCTTACAGGCCCAGGAGAAAACGGTCCGTTTTAAAGTGGTCTCCTACAACCTCCGTTTCGGAGAGTTGGCATCACTGGAAGAGATCGCTGCATTCATCAACAGCGAACAACCCGACGTGGTAGCTCTGCAGGAGGTGGATGTAAAGACCTATCGTGATCGTACGCCCCATCAACATGGGAAGGATTTCATCACCGAGCTGGGTTACCTCACGGGCATGCTGACGGCATACGCAAAAACGATACCGCATGCAGGCGGGTATTACGGTATCGGCGTATTGTCGAAATACCCGATGAGCGAAACGAAAAAGATTCTGTTGCCCATGCCGGAGGGGGCGAAAGAACAGCGGGCACTTTTAAAAACGAACCTCGAACTGCCGGACGGCAGGATGTTCACCTTTGTCAGTACCCATCTCGACTATCCCTCCTCATCGGTCAGACAGGTTCAGGTGGATGCACTCACATCGGCATTAAAGGATAATCCCTATCCCGTCATTGTGGCCGGTGATTTCAACGCCCACCCCGATTCGCCGGAGATCAGAAAAGGAATGGCTCTATGGAAGGAGGCTGGTTCGCCCGATTTTACCGTGCCGGCCGATGCACCGAGAGCCAAGATCGACTATATTTTCTGTTATCCGGAAAATAGGTGGACCGTCCTGTCGGCTTCCACTCCCAAGGTGACGCTTTCTGATCATCTGCCGGTTACTGCTGAGCTGCAGCTCACTTTTCCGTAAGTCTTATTCTCTTTCTTCACCGTCATCAACGGTAAAAACACAAATATTCCTATTATCGACATGGCCAACCCGCCAATAGTCCCCGCCGCCAGCGGGAACCAGAACGCCTCTTTGGCTGTACCTACCATAAACGGCACGAAACCCAGCATGGTGGAAACCACTGTGAGAAAAATGGGAATGATCTTGGAGTTCCATGCCCTGATATAGGCTTTCAGCGACGAAAGTCCCGGCCGTTTGCGACGAATCTGGTTATAATCGTTCAGAATGTAGATGCTGGCATTCACGGTAATGCCCGAAAGCAGGATAAACGATGCAAAGCCGCCCTGGTCAAAATTCAGCTTGAACCAGTAAAAGGTGAGAAACACCCCGATAAACGACACGGGAATCACGAAAATTACCGCCAGCGGCTGCCTGACGGAGTTGAACAACACCGATGTGGTGAAGAAAATAATCACGATGAGCAACCCGATCAGCCAATACTGTTTGTTGTTTTTCGTGTTCCAACCCCATCTGCTCTCCTCTTTTTCGGCGGTGTAGCCCATCGGCAGGCTTTTATTGAGGGCTTCCACTTCGCGCTCAAGCACTTTATTTCCCTGTGTGTTGGCGCCGATGTAATCGAACTGCAATGCCAGGCGGTATTGCTGGTTTTCTTTGCCCACTTCCTGCGGCGCCTGCTCTTTGGAGATATCCGCCAATTGGTCGAGCCGGTACATCCGGTCGCCTAGATTATGCGATATGTACTGCAACGCCCAAATATCGTATGACTTGCTCTGGCGGCTTGCCAGCTTAATTTCTTCGCGCTCGCCGTCGATCACCAGGGAACCCGCCCACACATCTTTGGCAAATATCGGTTGCAGTGAAGCAAACAACTCGCCCGGCATACATCCTGCGGCAGCGAGACGTTCTTTGTTCAAATCGAATGAAAACTCGCGGTAATCGTCCTTGTACCACGAAAAATTGGAATTAATCAACACTTCCTTGATGCGCCGGTAAGTCAGCAGGCGGTTTTTGAGCGTATCTGCCCACGCCGTCAGTTCGTCGTAGTTGTAGCCGTAAAGTTTCACGCGGTAACTTCCGGCAAATTCGGTGACGTCATTGCTGAATCCCTGGTCTTGCAATCCGTACACGCCCCAGCTGCCGCCGCCCAATTCCAACGCTTTGCTGATTACGCTGCTTTTGAGCTGGTACGGGAAACCGCCTCGTTCCGCTTCTTTGGTAAAAAACACCCGGATGGATGCTCGCCGTGCATTCGGAATATCGGTCTGAAACTGGCGGATTTCTGAGAACCCGCTCAGGTACCGTTCCATCTTTTCAATCAGCGCGTTCATCTGTGGCAGGGTGGTTCCGTTAGGCATGGATGCGGTAATGGTCAGCACCACCTCTTCGCTTCGGGTGAAATAACTTCCCTGATATACTTTCTCTACGAAAAGACGCAACGTGCCACCCAAGGCTTTGTTTACAATCGGTTTAACTTTTTCCTTATAAGTAGCGTTATCGAAAACCATATTGTAACGCCGGGCAAATCCGGTATCCTTTTCGATTTTGTCGGGAATCAGAAAGACAGGCAACCCGAAAAGCAACACAACCGCCGTAAACGGGATCCATTTGAATCGGGAAAGGAAGCGAATCATCCCGGCATAAAATCTGTTGAAGTAAACGGTCAACCGGCGTGGGCGGGCGGGCAGGCGGCGAAGCAAGCTCCTCCTTTTCATCGGTTTGCGTTTCTTCAGGTGGATTTTCTCGACCATTGCCGGCACAAAAAACAGCGCTACCGCCAGCGATACGCACAGGTTGATCATCACCACGGCAGCAAAATCCTGCAGGTTGAGCCGTATCTTCTCGTCCAGGAAAAAGATGATGGACAAGGCTCCCACTGTGGTCATCGTTGCCGCCAATATGGGCATAAAGGCGTTCCGATTTCCGCGGTGCATCAGGTGGTCGGTCATAATAATGGTATTGTCGATAATCAGGCTGAGCGAAATGGTAATACCTGCCAGCGAGTAGAGCTGAATTTCCAGTCCGGACAGGTAATAAAAAATAACGGCGATGGCAAGGTTAATGGTCAGAGTAACAGCAATCAGGAATAGGTATCGCACGTTCCGGGTAATCAACAGCACGAAAAGCAGCAGGATAAGTACCGTCAATCCGCTGCGCAGGTAAATCTTGCCCAGTTCGGCACGGATGTATTCGGTAGCATCGTAGCTATTGTGAATTTCATATCCGGGGGGAAGTGAGCGGCGAATTTCATCGATAGCCTGGTGTACCTGATTGCTGAGACGCAGCTGGTTGGCCGTTTCTTCCGCCGTGAGCGACAGGTAAATCGAGTTCAGCCCGTTGATGCGGTAGTGGCTTTGCGGTGCCTGTTCGGTATGCACCACCTTCACGATCTGGTCTAACCGGATCAGTTTGCCGTCACGGTTTTTCACAGTAATGGCTGCAGCATCGAACGCGTTGTTATCCCCTCCGGAAACCAGCATGATGCGCATCCACGACGGCATGTCGTTTCCGCTTTGCGTTTCCGCCATCCCCAAAAAGTCGGTGGAATAGTACATCGAAACGGCCTGGCGGATGTCGTTTACCGTTATACCGAGGGCTTGAAGTCGGTCGCTGTCGTAGGTGAGCTGCCATTCCATGGGAGTGGCGCCCTGCACATCTATCTTGTAGAGTCCCGCAATATCGTTCAGGCGCGGTTTGATGGTATTTTCAGTGTGTTTTTGGATGACAATGGGCGTGGCGGCGGAATTGACGGTAAAGGTCATGAACGGGCGCGAAGCGTTTTCGTCGGGACGACGCACCGAGATGTAAGGGTATGACACTTCGCGCGGCAAATCGTACCACGTCTGGCGCACGATGGTGGAGGCTTCGAAGCGGGCAGCATCCACGGGCGTGTGTTTGTCAAGTTCGAGCGTAATGTTTCCCCAGCCGTTTCCCGAGGTAGAATAGATGTTTTTCACACCGTTGATGCGGGCAAGCATCGCTTCGAGTTTGGAGGTAGCTTCCATTTCCACGATGCGGGCGGAGTTGCCGGGCATGGAGAAATAAACCGTCAGGCTCGGCAACGTGCGCGACGGTGCGAGTTTTACCGGCAGCAAGGGGATAAGCGCAAGCCCCATCACCGCGATGCTTAAAAACGCCACGATAACGGTGAAAGCGGATATGGTTGATTTAGACATTTACGAATTACGAATTACGAATTACGAATTACTACTTAATCCCGTTAAAATCTACTTCAATTGGTTTATTTTTCTCAAAATCGTACAATGTCAGTTTCCGCAACTTGAAATAGCTTTGCCAATAGTTTCTCAAGGCGGAGATGTAGTTGCGTTGTGCTTCCTGGCGGCGGTTGGTAGACAGCGTAAGGCTGTTGATATCCGCCTTGCCGATGATAAATCGTTCCTGCGTTTGTTCGTACGCCACCTTGGCAAGTTCCATCGCCTCTTCGGCGCTGCGAATCATTTGCTGTTGCACCGAGAAATCACCTACGGTCATGATCACGTCTTCTTCCAGGCGGTTCTCGCTTTCCTGTGCCGACAGATGCGTAATATTCAGGTTGTTTTTCGCCATGTTGTAACGCCCTTTGCGCACACCCCAATCCACCAAAGGAACGGTGAGCGTCAGTCCCAGAATGTCTTGCTGCAGCGGATTGCGGTACACGTCGCGAAACGTGGGGGCTATCTGGTTGAACCCCACGCTGGCCGAGAGTCCCGCACTGAAGAGCGACTCGCGGCGGGTGCGGTCGAGTGCCTGCTGCGATTCCAATATTCTTTGTCTCGAGCTCAGGTATTGGGGATTGTTGTCTTTGGCGTGCATCAGCGCTTCGTCCACCCGCACGATCACATCTTTGGGATAATCGGGCAATTTCAGGGTGATTTTTGTATTCTTGTCGAGATTGAGATATGCCGCCAGGGCGAACATCGCTCTTTTCAGCCGTAATTCAGCGTTCTGAAGCGAATTTTGGGCGTTTACGCGGTCGAGTTTCAGCGTAAGCAGTTCCGACTGTCCGATGGATGCGATTTTGTGCTTTTCCTCGCCGATCTGATACAGCCGTTCCGAGTTGCGGCGGTTTTCCCTTGCCAATTCGTATTCGGCTTGCGCCATAGCCAAATCGAAAAAGAAGCCCGATGCGGTTTCCGCCGTTTCTTCCAGATTGGAAATCAGCACTTTTTGGGCTTTCTCGAATTTGAGCGGCTCTATTTTCTTCTCCCACTTGAAACGGTTGTAGCCCAACAATTCCTGTCGGTAGCCAATCCGGATGGGTACGCTGTTGAATTGTCTTCGCGTCAGGTCACCGAAATTGCGGATATATCCCAGTTCGGTATCCACGAAAAACGTCCCGCCAGTGAAGTCGAAATTCTGTTGTGCGGCCAAGTTCCCGTACGAATAGAGCGATTGCTGCCGGCGATAGACGTCGATGTTCTGTTCAGAATCGTAGCGGCGCGTGAAATCGCGGTTGTAGCGCAACGGCGTGGCATATAACGTAAGCGAAGGCAGTCGGTCAGCCTTAAACGAGCGGTATTCCCAATAGCTGGCCATATACATGTTCTTGGCCCGGAATGCCGAAAGCGAACTGTCATTGGCCAATTGCACAGTACGGGCAAGATCGAGGGTTATTTCGGTTTGCTGGGCGAAAACAGTTGATAGACTCAACCAACCCATAACCGCGAAAAGGAATAATAAACGGGTATATTTCATACGATTATTTTATTTTTTCACATCAAGGTGTATGGAACTCGCGATAATCATGTTCTGTGGGTGTAATGATTTGGATGCTCGTTTCATATTTTATGTCATTTTAGTCAGAGCCGAGAGCCGAGAATCAGGACATGAACTTTACACTTTATTTAATTATCCCATTAATCTTACCTAAGGCGGAATCCTCCTTCACTCCTGTTTTCCTTTCTTAATTCTACCCTCGTAATTCGTAATTTTTAATTCGTAATTCATAATTTTCTATATATCGCCCAATACACCATCGGAACAATAAACAAACTCACCAGCACACCCACTACCATTGTTCCGATCATACCGAGAGCAAGCGGTTTCTGCAACTCTGAACCCAAATCGAACGAGAAGAGCAGCGGCACCATTGCCAGAATAGTGGTGAGCGAGGTCATAATGATGGCACGCAAGCGTTTCATGCCTGCCGTGTGGATGGCTGCCATCAGCGGAACACCCTGTTTGCGCAACTCGTTGATCATATCGAGTTTCAGGATACTGTCGTTGATGATGATTCCGCCCGAGACGATCAGCCCGATGGCACTCATCAGGTTCAGCGTGTTTCCCGTTGCCCAAAGCAATACGAGTGCGAAGGCAATATCGATGGGGATTTCCACCAGCACAATCAGCGGCTGCAGAAAATTTTCGAACTGCGACGAGAGGATAAAGTACATCAGCAGGATAGAGACCAACAGAATCACCACCAACTCTCCCAACATCTTGCGATTGGAAAAGAAACTGCCCGAATAAACGGCTTCCCAGGCGTTGTCATTCTTGATAACGGTCTCGGCTTTACCGATCAGCGATTCGGGCTTTGCCGCGTTGTAGTAGTTCATCGGGATATACTCGCCGTTTTTTCCCGCCATAATGGTTTTGATGTCTTCGCCGCGGTGAATGCTGACGAGCGACTGCAAGGGAATCATCGTTTCCGGATTGTTTCGCGATGCGTTTGCCTGTACCAGCGTTTCGCGCAGCACCTGTTCCACGGTCTGCTGCTTGCCCGCCAGCGATATGGGCAGGTACTGCTGGTAGGAACGCAACACGGCAATTTGGTTTTCACGGAAAGCGGTGCGCAGCGTGCGATACACCTCGTTATATTCCACTCCGTAGAGCAGCAGCTTTTCCTTATCGATAGTGATCGTTAGTTGCTGTTCAAACGGTATACCCTCGGCTTCCAGTCCGGTTGCCGCCTGTAACTGCCGTTCGATGGCGCGGATGGCCCCGGCATCGGGCACCTCTTCGCGGTTGGCGGGATAGAGTTGTGCCACCACATCGGCTTCCGACGTATCGAATATCTTTTCAAAAACGTTTTCGGGTGGTGAGAACGTAACCACGGCCTGCGGATAATTTGTTTTGATCCAATCCGTAATGTGACGTTGCAACCTGCTGATGCCCGCTGCCTTTTCGGTGCGAAAATAGAGCTGCGCTTCGGAGGGCGAAAGGTCGTTTTCTTTGTCCAGCAGATACTGTCGGTGTCCCACGTATCCGGCGTGTTCGGTGGTCATTTCGTCCGTCGATTCCATCAGGTTAAAAACGCGTTTTTTGTTCTCATCGACGTGGATATTCTCGTTCCATTCCACCATGGCAACGGTTTCGGTATGATCGATATGTGGCATGGAAGATCGGGGCATAATGCGGAACATCAGCACACATAACGGAACGGAAAGAATAATGAACAGAAACGTAGCGGTTTTGTGGCGGAAAATGTACCCGATTCCGCGATCGTACCATGCGAACGCCCATTTGTCGGCTTGCTGCTGTGTCCGGGCAAAGAAATCGCCTATCTTGTTCGGACGGATTTTCATGCCGTACACCAGTTTGTACAGCACGGGCAGCATAATAATTCCAGTAAAGTATGAAATGAGCAGCCCCACGCTTACGGCAAATGCCTGAGCAAAGAAAATAGCTCCGGCAATGCCGCTCATGAACACCAGCGGAACGAAAACGGCAATGGTGGTGAGTGTGGAGCTGAGCACCGGCGTGATGACCTCGTTTGTTCCTTTCACACACGATTCTTCCAGCGAACAGCCCTGCATCCGGTACTGGTTTATTATGTCTGTTACGATGATGGCGCTGTCGATCATCATTCCCACGGCAAGGATCAGTCCCGAAAGGGTAATGATGTTAAGCGACTGCCTGAAGAGGTAAAAAAATATAAAGGTGGTGAGCAGTGCAGTTATCATGCTTATCCCTATAATTACCGGTGATTTGGCATCGCCCAGGAAAAGCAGAGCCACGATAAAAACGAGCAGTAAACCCAGCGTGAGGTTTTCCCGAAGGTTGGCGATAGTGTAGTCAAGCAGTTCGGTCTGGTTGCGGTTTACGGTGAATTGCACGTCGGGGTAGGTGCGTTCAAGGTCGGCGAGCGTGGCGTTGAGCGATTTCTTGAGGCTCTTCATCGTTTCGTCCGCCTGCTTGATGACGCCCAGCGTGACAGCGCGCTTCCCGTCGATGAGAGACATACCGGCTTCCGGTTGGCGCACCACATCTATTTTCGTCAGGTCTTTGAGTTGAAAAATGCGGCCATCTTTTCGCAGGTAGATATTACGCACATCTTCAGGCGTACGCAACAGCGACGAGAACTTGATGTTGTACTCGTAGTATCCGTCGCGCACGGTCATGCTTCCGGGTTCAATATTGTTGGCTGCCAGGGTATTTTCTATATCATTTAAACTTATTGAGGCAGATTCCAGCCTATTCAGGTCGGGCACGATTTGAAGATGCCGGTACATCAGTCCGGTCATATCGGCCATTGCCACTTGGGGCAGCTGCTCTATGCGGCGTTTCACCACGTTGTCGGCAAAGTCGGACAGGTCGAGGAATTTCTGTTCGTCGGTTGGCGTATAGGGTTTGTCCTCCTTCAGCGTGAGGTTCAGGTAGAACACGGGAATATCCGTGGCGCTGGCCTTGATCACGCGAGGGCGGCGCAAATCGCGCGGCAGGCTGTTCATCGCGGCATCGATTTTCTCGTTAACCTCGATAAACGCCAGGTCCGTGTTGGTGCCATAGTCGAATTTCAGCCGCACAATAGCGGAGCCATCGCGGGCTTCGCTGCGGATGTCGCGCAGCTTGCCAGTCTGCATCAATTGTCGTCGTATCGGTTTTACTACGGTATTTTCCAGTTCACGCGCGGACATATTGTCGCCCGTTACCTGCACGGTAATTTCGGGAATGGCAATATCGGGCAACAACGACACGGGCAGCGTGTTGTAGGTGATGATGCCGATAATCACACAGGCAAGAAATACCATGAGGACGGCGATGGGGCGGCGGAGGAGGAACTTTATCATTGGCTGAATTGTAATTCATATTTGACCATTATTGGCTCATATGTATTTAAGTCTTGAGATATAGTAAAAAGAGTTTTATTATCTTCTGTTACAAAAAAATCGTAAAAAGGAATATTCGTTTGATAGTTTTTTAAAAAATTGCCATCCCAGTCATAAACTTCTAGTTCATCATTATAATAATATGGATAACCCTTAAAATCAGATATGCTTTTTTGAACTCCTTCTTCATCTTGATATGTTTTTAAATGTACAAAAATATATGTAGAAGTTGTAAATACATTCATCCCCCTAAAGCTATTAAATTTTATTTTAAAATTTAAGTTATCGTCTCTTTTTTCAAAAATCGGATAGAATCCATAGATTAATTTTCTGTTGGTTATATCAGTATTTAATAAATCAATAATTTCTAAATATCTACCAACTCCACAAGCAAACAATATTTTGTCATTATTTTTAAAAATACGCGAGTTACTGCAATAAAGCATTTGTTTTGGGATATTAGGACCTTTATAAGAATCATTAATCCAATATTCTAAACTTGTTTTGGAATTGGTTTTTAAATTAATCAATGTTAGTAAGTTCCGAGAATTGTAGTCGCCCCCTAAAAGTAAAATTTTATTATTATCAAACCTCACAAAACATCCTCCGTAGTTAAATGGGTTTATCCATTTCATATCTTTATCAAGGAGACAATTTGTTGTCTTTTTTCTAAATAGAGAGTCTATATTTATTGTTGATAGTTTTGTCATCATCCCATCTGAGTTTATAATGTCAAAAATCTCTTTATCTGCATAATATGACGTATTATTGAATTCATTTGGACCATTACCTCTTGGAATTGCATTCCCTATCTTAACTAAATCACTACCATTTATTAATTTATAAGCAACAACTAATGAGTCTCTTGAAAATGAATTCATAATCATCATACTATCTTTAATCGTAATAAAAGATTTTCCCTCTAAACTATTAACTTTTAAAATATGACCATATAGTTGTTCCGTTACATTTTTCTTGTATTTTTCTTTCTTCTCTTTTTCTGAGCAAGATGCCAAAATAAATATCAAGAGAAATAAAATAATTATATTTGTTAATTTTTTCATCTTTAATAGATTATATCATTCGTTAATATGTAAAAGTGCATAAAGTTTTTAGAGTACTTACAAAAAACATTATGTACTTTTAAGTTTGATTGACTTAACTGGGTCGCATATCATGAAATTCGATATGCATTAAAGTTCCACTAGCATCTTGACAAAGAACCTTACACTTAGATTTATCTTCCATTTCGCACGGAATTTGAAGGGGTTGTTCAGGTGTTGCCAATGCTTCAACATTACTCAAAGCCAAATTTGAAAGAGCTGTATCTTTATTCACACTCTTGTTAATTCCCATTCCTGCAACTGTTACCAATGCAATTGCGAAAATACTGCTTAAAACTGTTTTTTTAGACATAATAAATAATTGTTTAGATTGATTTATAAAAAAATTCCATTATTGTGCTATATGTATCCTTTCAATAGCTCAAGCCCATAACTTGTGATGTTTGTCTGTTTTTTCTTTGTTGCCTGTTACCTCCTTTTTTATGTGTTTGTAAAATCAATTTAAATAAAACAAAATCTTTCCTTATAATAAAAAATAAAAGTGTAAAGATTCTGTTTCAATTCTATTTTGTCATCTAATCCAACTAATCTTCTACCACCTTCACCGGCGACTCGTGCGCCAGGTTGATATTTCCGCTTATGATGATTTGGTCGCCTTCTTTCAGCGTTTCGCTGGTGATGGTGTATTCCGTGGCATTTTCCAATCCGGTTTGTACGTAATTCCAAATGGCTTTTCCATCTACAACGGTAAAAACCACCTGTTTTCCAGTACGGAGCACAACGGCAGTTTTTGGAACTACCCACTGCTTGCCTGCCGAGCGGAACGTACTCACACGTACATTCATTCCTTCCACCAATCGCGCGTGATAATTAACGGCGGCTTTTATCTGCACCATTCCGTTTTCGTTTACCCACGGGTTGATTTCCGAAACACGTCCGGTTACTTCCAATTCGGGCATCGAAAAGGGAACGATTTTCATGTTGTCGCCGATATGGATAAACCCGAGTTCGTTTTCCAGCACGGTAAACTGTACTTCCAAACTGCGTGTGTCGATGATGTTGCAAAACACTTCGCCAGGCGATGATATCGTATGCGGCTTGGCAAACAAGTTGGCAATTACGCCGCCGATAGGTGCGGTGAGTGTGGCACGTTGTAAATCGTACTTTGCCATATTGAACTGTGTTTGTGCCGAATTGAAACCGCTTTTTACCCGTGCAAGCTCCATCACCTCTGCCGGAACGGCATCCAGGCTGTCCAACTTATATCCCTGTCCGATAAGCACATCCTGCATTTCCAACCGGCTGCGGTCCAACGCATCTTTTGCCTGTTCCAACCGGTTGTTGATGGAATAGGTGTCGAGTACAGCGATGCGCTGCCCCTGCGAAACCCGTGAGCCGTTTTTCACGAATATCTGCGCGATGGTTTCCGAGGTTTGGAACTTAAGCTCCGCAACGGTGCGTGCCGATATTTTGCCGTTACTCACAAGTTCGTGCTCAAAATCGACGGTTCTGAGCCTGATGGCGGTTACTTCGGCGGGCGCGTCGGGAAGAAGTTGTTGGACAGCTTCGTCGGGCTTTTCTTTTTTGTCGGTGTTGCAGGCGGACAAAACGAAAAAGAATATTAAACAAATACAATAGCTAAATTCTTTCATTATACTTCTTATTTATGAGATGATGTGCCAATAGAATTTATTTTTTGATTGACATTTTTCTTTTCTAATGTTTGGATCTCTTCGTAAATATATTTTTCGACATCAATTACTTGATTCTTTTTTTTGTGATTTGAGCAAGATGCAAATGAAATTAAAGAAATGAAAAAAATGATTATCTGTAAAAATAAAATTCTTCTGTTCATCACAATTCCTGTTTAAAGTAATATTTTATTAAAATCGGATTATCGTATTCTGTTAAATTCTCTTTCATTTTGATGGCTTGGCTATCTAATATTGTATTGGGAAGAGTTTCATCCATTTTACCCCACTCATCACTATAGTATCCTATTACGTAATTTCCATGCCAAGATAACGGGTGAAATAAAGCCCCTTCTGCCATTTTTTCAAAAACAAAATTTTTGTTTTTGATTTTATCGTGGAAAATATTGATATGTTTGCCTTTTCTCCATATTTGGGAAAAAATAAATTGGGAATTACCTCCATGTAAGATAATAATCTGATTAATTAATTCTGAATTGATAAGTTTCGAAAAATAGGATTGTAACTCATTAGAGGATAATTTTTCCATATTTTTTATCTGACTTTTTGTGTTGTTCAAATTGCCAAAATCCCAAGCATACCCAAAACCAATAGTACAATTGTCATTAATAGTAAAAAGTGTATTAGAGGAAGCACGATGTAAATAGTTTGAATAGGGAAATTCATCGTATGCAAACACGTTAAGCATATTTTCATTTTCAGGTAATAGCTGTTTAATTATTTTCTTCTTATTATTTGAATAAAATTTAATTCTATTGTTATAATCAAAAGTAAAGAATACTATAGTATCATTATTTATACTTCTGAAACACTTATAGGCGCCCTTTATTTCGGGGAGTTTATATCTGTTTTTAAAATTCCCATTCAAATCATACTCATATATACTGTTATTAACACCAGATAAAAGCCTAATAATATTGTTTGAACTATCTATTTCAAAATCTCCAATATTTACATATTCTTTCGGTCCTTCTCCCCTGTCACTTATTTTATTTAGATATTTTCCGCGAGAATCAAATCTTAATATTTCAGCTTTATTATAATCAAAGATATAAAAAGTATCCTCATATATTATTAATTTTCTGATATCTCTTATTAATGATTTTTCGTTTGTTTCTAAGGGAATTAACTCAATGTGAGAGAATAAATCGTTGAAAAAAACTGTCTGCTCTTTTTCTATATCAACAGAAATAGTCGTTCTTCCTTTTTTTTCTGTTTTATTGTTGCAGCCACTTGATAACAATATATAAATGGGAAAAAGGACTATTAAGTATGTTACTTTTTTCATCTATTCGTAATTTTTATTATTTGACTATGAGTTCTCTATTGTAATATTTTTTACATAGACATGGCTTCAACAAAAACATGAAACTAAACTTCTCCCCTTCCTTAGACAGTTTCTATTCACATCGAATAATATCTATCAGATTGGAAGTTCCTACGAGAGTAAATCAGCGAAATTATATAAAACAGCCTATCTGTTAACAAGAACAAGAAAACGTATTGAGACACTTTTTTCACAATTGTGTGATCAATTTATGATCCGTCGAAACTACGCCAAGTCTTTTGACGGCTATAAAACAAGAATATTGTCAAAAATAACATCAGTTACTGTTATTCAGATGATTAATAAACTTTTAAACAGAAATATAAACAACTAAAAAACGCTCATAGTCTAAATGCACTACGGGTTGATTTATTATTTTACAAGTCGATTTCAAACTCTATCAGGGTAGGGTCTGGCAAGTTAGATATTGCATATATTTTTTTATCATTTGGAAGGACTGCAATATTGTTAATAGGAACGTCTAAATGATAGTGTACTACAGGATTTCCTTCCCAATCAAAAACATATATATCTTTAGCTTCAAATGCTCTTTCTCTTAATTCTGATATTTTGTTACCCGAATATAAAGAATAAATATATTTGTCTGTCACATAAATATCTCTAAAGGCACTGATGCCTTCTCGGGTTAATGGGCTAGACATACCACCACCTTCATTCTGCACAGTGTATTGCGGATAGTCACAAATTAATAGAAAGTTTTGATTAATTGAAGTTTCATTGACATTGTAAATCCCAAGAATAGTTCCATAGTGAGAAGCATATACAATTTTGTTCTTATCGGGACTAATATTTAATACCCCTTGGTAGGCGAGGGCAATATTTCTATGATCTATTTTTTCGCTCTTTTTCCCTTTTTCTATTGGGTAATCCATAAATGAATTTATTTCATTCCCATAAATATCAATTAACTTAAACATGTTAAACGTGTATAAACCTAAACCAACATAATTATTATACTTCGTAGGAAAAACCGTTGAGTGGGATATTGAATTAAAAGACAATAGTTTTTTATATGATACTTCTTTTTTTTTCAATGAATCAAGATCTATTAATTTCAGGGAGTTATCTAACAAATCATAAGATAAGAAATCATGAGATGAAGAATAAATTAAAGATAGAGGATGCAAAAATTCGTTAGGCCCCTGCCCTTTGAGACCAAGATTGCTTATATAATTATTATTTTTTATATCAAAAAGATGGAACATTCGCTCGTTCTTGTAGTCCAGAGTAATTAAAAAAGAATCTACTATGAGCATCTTACCAGAACTCCCAATAATATAAGTTGAATCGTTTATTATTTTTTTATGTTTTACCGTTTCTATATTTTTAAATATATCATGTAAGGATTCGGTTTTGTTTTTACACGCAAATAAAACAGGGAAAAATAAAATAATTACAAAATAATTCTTCATTGTTTGTTATTTGTTATTTGTTTTGAGTTCAAAATTTCAATATCTATCTAAACATAAAAATACTGTAATCTGTAAACAATGCAAACCCCGGGGTTACTGATTAGGAAATTATGACTATTTATCTTTTCACAGGCAACCCAGCGACGATATTTCAGCGTAAAAGAAATCCATTCTTTGGCCTAGGATTATCTTGTGGGTTGGGTTCCCAAACTTCCGGCTATAAAGCATTTTGCACCAGATTGAATCTGCTTGCAGACGCTTTTCAATTCCTGGCCGTTTATCTTATTGTTTCATTTAAGCCAACTGATTGCAATTCGGAAAATTCATTGCTTGACTCCTTTTCCCATTTTTACCTGCACTTCAAAGAACAGAAAGGTAAAAGTTGCACTAGAGTTAACCACTAAAGGGTATTGTGTCTCCAAAAGCAAATTTTATTACGGATGCAAGTTGCACGCCTTAAACCATTCCGGTTCCGAAAGCATAATAATAACTCCCGCAGAGGATAATGACTTAACGGTTTTTAAACAGGCTTAAGATGAAATTTATGGTAAAACGTTTTTTGCCGATAAAATATATTCCGACTTCGAATACTTTAACCCGAAGAAAAAGGCATCTCAACAAATCGAAATGCTTACTCCCGTTAAAGTACTCAAAGGACAATCTGAAGAACTTAAACAAGCAGACAGAGCTTTTAATGAACTGTTCTCTACGGCTGTTTCAAAAGTAAGACAACCTACCGAGGCTTTCTTCAATCGGCTAAATGAAAAAACAAATATTCAAGAGCGATGAAAGTCAGATCTCCTAACGGATTATTATTAACGAGACGGGGATCATTTCATAATCCATTTCTTTATAAACAGTTTATTTTCAGTATTTCATATCGAAATGATTATAAAAAATAAGACGTCGGGTTAATAGTACACATATTTGGAGATTTGGCTATCGCTTTCTTATATCTTATTTTTTAACTCTGGGTTCGCATAAATAATATTAAGCTAAACTTACATTTATATTTGTTTCCTTTTTTTAAATCTTCAGTATAGACGCTTTAGAATAATAGATATTTGTTGTCACAAAACAGTGTTGATAAAGAAATTAATCTAAGCTTAATACAATACTAGAGATAAATTAATTTAAGTGAGAGAAAGAAAAAATTTATTTTTTTTCTCACTTTTTTAATGTCATTGGTATGCCACACCGAAGCGGATTATTCCTTCATCTGGGTGGTACTGACAAAATGGCATTGGCCATATTAACATAAAAGGTATTTCAATTATTATTTCTCCTTGTGCTAATGCTTCGATGTTGTTCAATGTTAAATTTGAGAAATTTAATTTATTGAGATTAATTTTGCAATAAAAGAATGATGCTATAACCAATGATATAGCTAAAAAACTGCTAACAATATTTTTTTTCATATTTTCTTTATTAGGTTATTGATTTAAACAATTATCGGTTTATGTCCTAAATATCTAATTCCGTTTTGCCAATCTGTACGGCATGTAACGTCATACGGAGGAAAGCAATCTGTAGTACCTCCTCCTTCACCTTGTGCTAATGCCTCAACATTAATTAAAGCCAAATTCGAAAGATTAGCATTGTTGTTCACACTCTTGTTAATTCCCATTCCTGCTACTGCAAATAATGCAATTGCGAAAATACTGCTTAAAATTGTTTTTTTAGTCATAATAACGTCTTTTTTGATTTATAAAATACTGTTGTTGTGCCATATCTATCCTTTCAATGGCTCAAGCCCGTAGCCTATGATGTTTGTCTGTTTTTTTCTTCGTTGCCTGTCACCTCCTTTTTTATGTGTTTGTAAAGGGTAAAAATAGAATTTTATAATGAATCAGCAATAAATCATAACTCATTTATAACTCATTTCGCTTAATTGTCATGTAATGAGCAGTATGTATTGTTGTTCTCTTTATCGGGCACAAAGAAAGCAAGTGCAAATTAATAGAATAAAAACTCATCCTCCTAAAAAATAAAGTGTTAAGATTCTATCTCAATTCTGACATCCGGTTCATTCAATTTTTTTCAGTATTCGCTTCCATCGGATTTTACCGGAATAAGGCTCTTTTGATTTCCAAATAAAGGCGGCCTTACCCACAATCAGATCATCGGGGAGTAAGCCCCAATAACGGGAATCCTGCGAGTTTTCTACTTTGTCGCCTCCCATAAAATAATAATTGTGCGAGAAAATATACGATGGAAGCGGAGTTTCATTGTCCCACAATGTATCTTTGCTGAGGGTAAGCGGATAACCTTTCTCCCACTCTATTATTTTTTTATATAAAAGGCTGTTTGTTCTCTCCAACACTATTTTATCTCCTTTTCGGGGGATGTACAGCGGCCCGAAATCTTTGATATTCCAGTTGAGCGTGCTGTCCCACGGGAAGGTGTGAAACACGCCTTCGGGCAGTTGTTCTTTTGTTGTTCGGCTCAATTGTCGCTCCGCCCCGATGTTCCCGTATCTTTTGCCCGTGTCGGCATTTATCACGTAAAACCCGTTGATTATCCGGAGCGTGTCGCCGGGAACTCCGATGCAGCGCTTGATAAAGTATTTCGACATGTTCATCTCGATCTTGTCCCATGTGTTGGGATGGGGAATATGGAAGACAACCACATCGTTGTTTTTAACCCGGGTATAGCCGGGCGCACGCCTGATATTTACCTTTTTCCCTTCCACGGCATCGAACAGATCAAACAACCGGGCACCATACGCCAGTTTGTTTACCAGCACGTAATCGCCGGGAATGATTGTCGGCTCCATGGAATCGGTGGGGATTCTGTACGAACCGAAAACGAATACGCGCAGCAGGATGAAACCAAACACCAGAATTGAGCTGTAGTAGAAGATATTCAGCCCGATATTGCCGATTCTTTTTATTACTTTTCGTTGTTCACTTTTCATCTTCAATTTCCTTGCTTTTCAATATTTTCTTTACTTCATCGCGCATCTCATTGATGGCCGTCGAGTGTACCTTGGGTTCTTTTTCCAGAACCGCATGAGCCGCCCGT
>JAQVWR010000023.1 GCA_028709605.1 Proteiniphilum sp. | reverse complement strand
TTTATGGGTTCTGGACGACATTTTTTCGACAAAGATAATCCTAAACCCTGATTTTGCCATAAAAAGGGCGTGATCTATTTTGATATAATGATGACAGGTGGAAAAAATGTCATTCAGAGAAAAAGAGGACAGTTTCCACAAAATGAATTATAAAAAGGATTTCAGGTATAAACTTCTAAAGATTTTTTCTCTGATCAAATCAGGACAGGTATGGTCCAAAATATAATGTGAAGAGTGAAACGCGTATTAAGATGATTTTACAATGAAAGTGTTATTTTTGTCATTCAATGGTTTTTTTGATTACAATGGTATCAGTAAGAAAAAACTGGCTCAGATAAAAGGGATAGAAGAGCTTGGTTATAAGGTGGTGAATGGTTACTATACGGTTCATCCTGAGAATGGTCATCGTTTTTGGATGGCCGATGACCATGCGTTGATTGATCTGGGACGGGGAGCATGGGCGAAAATAAGAAAGCGGATCGATTATAAACCTCTTCTTACATTCATAAAGAATCAACAGGTCTCTGTCGTATATATCAGATCCGATCATAATGCAACTCCTTTTTTCGTCCGTTTTGTGAAGAAGCTGAAGCAGATGGGGATCAAGGTGGTGATGGAGATTCCCACTTATCCCTATGATCAGGAGTATAGTACACGCAAAAGTAAGAGCATCCTGTTGATTGACCGATTGTGCAGAAAAAGTTTGGCAAAACAACTGCAGGCGATTGTCACCTTCTCAAACGAAACAGAGATCTTCGGACAACGAACCATCCGGATTTCCAACGGAATTGATTTTTCATCGATTCGTATCAAACAGTATCAACATAAACCGGGCGAACTGCATTTGATTGGTGTTGCCGAAATTCATTACTGGCACGGCTTTGACAGGGTTGTTGCCGGGCTGAGGGATTATTATCGGGGAGATGATCAACCGTTTCAAGTATTCTTTCACATCGTCGGTGAGTTTGCCGGGACCAGAGAACGGGATGCAATTTTATCCCTGATTACTGAAAATCAATTGGAAAAATATGTAACTTTACATGGCCGATTATTCGGGGCGGCATTAGATAAACTGTTCGATCTGGCAGATATGGGTATTGGAAGTTTAGGACGTCATCGCAGCGGAATCACTTTTATAAAAACACTTAAAAACAGGGAATATGCAGCCCGAGGCATTCCGTTTATCTATTCGGAAACAGATGTCGATTTTGAAGCAATGCCTTATATCATGAAAGTGCCTGCAGATGACAGTCCGGTGAATATTGAATCAATCATTGATTTTTTTCACAAAGAGAGTTGGGATGCCTCCGAAATCAGAAAATCGGTCGCACATCTATCCTGGAGAAACCAAATGCAAAAGGTGATGGAACAATTGGCTCTATTGCCCGATTATGAACCTCTAATGGACGGAAAATGAAAACAAGAACCCCATTCGATAAAGAGGATCTGAGAATCAAAAAAAATGAGAGAGTCTTGGAAGTAGGGTCGGGACACAATCCTCATTATCGATCTGACGTAATCGTGGAGAAATTTATTGATTCGAACGATCATCGATGCGGGGATGTGAAAATCTATCCGCATCAAACATTTGTGCATGCGGACGGGAATGATCTTCCTTTCGGGGACAAAGAGTTTGATTATGTCATATGCAACCAGGTTTTAGAACATACGGAGGATCCTGCCAGATTCATTGAAGAGCAGTGCCGTGTGGCTAAACGAGGTTATATGGAAACGCCCAGCCTGATCGGTGAATTCTTATTTCCAAAAGCCTCGCATAAATGGGTGATCCTGGAGATAGATGACAAACTGGTTTTGTTTGAGAAATCGAAAATGCCGGGGAACTATGGCAATAACTATGGAGAGCTGTTTCTCAATTATTTGCCTTACCAGTCATTGCCCTATAAACTTCTTTGGTTTACCGAAGGGAATATCATGTTAAACAGATATGAATGGAAAGACCGTATTGATTTTATTGTGAACCCGTGTGATGAGTACTATTCCTCTTTTTTTACCCAAAAATGGACCCGGGAAATGACCGGGAAACTATTTCCTCAACGATCGGCAATGACCGAAATGCATAAAGTGTTTCAGGCATTCCTGCATCTGATGAAATTGAAAACAAAAACAAAGTGGAGGAAACATCCGCCAATACCGATGGATGAATACCTGAAGCTGGAAAATAAGTCCTTTTAATATAGATTGCTGTATTTCCTTTGGATCGTTGACAATGAAACATCAGCTCATACCTCTCTTTTTGCTTATCCTCGTTACTTCCTGTATAGATAAAGATGTGTACGAAGGGCATAAGGATGATATGCCGAACCCGGTGTATGTCAGCTACTTGTATCCATATGGAAGTGAGGTGAAAAATGCAGTTGCGGAAATCACGCTGGAAACGGAGAGTGAGTTGGATGCAAGTCAAATTGAGGCAGTGATCCCTCCACTGAAGTATAATAAATCCTGGCTTTTTATGTTGACACAGGATGATTGTCAACATGCGGCATACAGTACCACTTGGGCTGCGATCAACGGCAAGCCGCTTTCCAACAGCTATTATTACAATGCGGAGCAACTGGCAGCGGGTGACCTGCCTCCCGATCATTTTTATCTGGGTAAAACGCTTGGAAGTACTGACGGGGCGGGGAACGAAGTCCGTTTTGCTTTTACCACGACAGTGGCTCCCGAATGGGAGTGGATGGATGCGGAGACTTCTGTCGATTTTGGATTTTCGGAAAATTATTATCGTTTCTTCATGAAATCCGGGTTAACCTGGAACAATTTGGCTGAAATGTTGGCTTATGGTACTGCTATTGCTTTTCATGATGTGAATACGAAAAGTGTACATCGAGAAGATTCCATTTTAAAACATTATGAAATATCGCAGCAAATCATATTAAATAAGTTGGCTGGTAGAGGATGCAAGACACTGGCTGAACCCAATGGAAATAAAACCTATGTGAATGCTGCAGTCAACTACTCTCCTATTGAGATCATGACTGCTCAAAATACGGGAGCGCCCGGATCTACCACCACTGATCTGGTGACTTTGTATCCTTTTAAAGTGGAAACAGACTTGCACAAAAGCTTATTAAAGAGATATTTTTTTGACACTTCCTATGAAATTGTAAGCAGAATAGAATCTGAAGTAAGAAAAGAGAAAGAAGAGAGAGAGGCGATCCATATTGGGGTGCATGGTACGTATGTTTCTTTTGCCGAGTTTCTGCGTTGGCTGAATAACCGGTACGGTAAGGACGGGGATGATTCTGTCTGGTTCCCGTCGCTGGAAGAGTTTTATGAATACAATTACTACCGAATGCACTCCGATATGGTAACTGAGATCTCCGGGAACATAATAAAGCTTCAGATTACGTTGCCTTCACAACAATTTTTTTATTATCCTTCGGTTACCGTGAATCTCTCCGGCATTCATAAAGTGCAGATAAGCTCTGTCTATTCAAATGATCAAGTCACGGGTTTGTCTTATGCTGATTATGGTGAGGGTATTATGCTGAACATTGACTGTCGAAAATATCTGGCACAGCATGCAACCCATTTTGTTGAAAAATATGAAGGTTATAAATCGAAATCAAACTATAATGATGCTCTTTACTTTATCAATATGCTAAAAGAGTCGAACCTAAAAAGTAAACTGCTGCAAAGGGTGCATTAACGGATAATCAGTAGGATCAAATGGAAAATACAATCACTCTCCTTTTTTTTATTGCTCTTTTTTTGCTCTTTTTTACCTATTTTGGATACGGCGCCGTCATATGGATTGCCGTGAAAATAAAAGAGTGGCGTAATCCGCCAGGAATGTTGCAACTGCCGGAGATCCTGCCGGAGGTGACGCTCTTTATCTCAGCGTATAATGAAGAGTGCATGGTGGATCATAAAATGGAGAACTGCCTGTCGCTCGACTATCCAAGGGAAAAACTGAAGATCTATTGGGTGACCGACGGATCCACCGACAAAACCAATGAAAAGCTGGCTAAGTACCCGGAGGTGATCACGCTTTTTCAGCCGGAAAGGAGAGGCAAGACGGCTGCCATTAACCGGGGAATGCGATATGTCACTACTCCCTTTGTCGTTTTTACCGATGCCAATGCCATGATCAACCGGCAGGCAATCAAAGATCTGATAAAGTATTTTGGTGATCCTAAAACTGGATGTGTGGCGGGAGAAAAACGTATCCTTACCGATGTGAAAGATGTCGCCGCCTCAGTTGGAGAAGGGTTCTACTGGCGCTATGAATCAACGCTGAAAGAGCTGGATGCACGCCTCTGCTCTGCGGTAGGCGCTGCCGGAGAGCTCTTCGCCATCCGAACCGGGCTGTATGAGGATATGCGACTGGATACGTTGTTAGACGATTTTGTGTTATCTTTGCGTATTGTTCGACAGGGTTACCGGATTGCCTACTGCAAAAATGCCTATGCCATGGAAAAGGCTTCGCTGAATATGGAGGAGGAGAAAAAAAGAAAGATCCGTATTGCTGCGGGTGGATTACAGGCCGTAAGCAGGTTCACCGAATTGATGAATATCTTCCGCTACGGATGTTTCAGCTACCTCTATATTCATCACCGGGTGATGCGGTGGACGGTTGCTCCGGTTGTCCTGCTGTTGTTGATACCGCTCAACATTGCTCTGCTCTGCATGGATGCGTCGCCACGCTGGTTTATTCAGCTCTTCGCCCTCCTGCAGGCTCTGAGTTACGTTGCGGCAGTGATCGGATGGTATCTGGACAAGAAGAGGATAAAAATGAATTTTTTTTATATACCTTATTATTTTTTGTTTATGAATCTCAATATTTTTAGTGGGATCATTTACCTGTTTAGATTCGAGGGAGATGCCGTCTGGGAGAAAGCAAAAAGAAGTAAATAATTTGTTGCTGTTTTTTTTTCTGTAGATACGAAAGAAAACAGAAGGGCTTTCGCTTGATGGGCAGGCTTGCTGATCATCCGTGACCTTAACTTAACGGAAATAATGGGGAAATTGGTATTTTTAAAATTCCTTGACCTGCTATGGGGCTTGTTGAGCTTTATTCCCGGCTTGTTGGCGGTGGGTGGTTGCCTGTCGTCATGGCTGCACCCGGCAGCATATGTTGAATTGCAATGGCTGGGTCTGCTTCTCCCCCTCATTTTGCTGCTCAACGCCCTGCTGTTGATCTACTGGCTGCGGAGAAAGAGCTTCTGGCTGCTGATACCCCTGGGTGCGTTGCTGATCAATATTCCTTACATCACTACCGCTTTTCACTGGCCGTTTAAAAAGATAAAGCCTGCCAATAGAGGAATCACCGTTGCCAGCTATAATATCCACGATGGAGATGGCGGAAATTACTATCTGGAAGGATGCGGCATGTTTCGCTTTGTGCAGGATGAAAAGGTGGATATTCTCTGTCTTCAGGAATTTCCTTTTGAGGAGCAGAGACAGTCGGATCTGATTGACAGCCTGAAAATCATGCTCCCTTACTATGCGATCCACAATTCCTCCGCCTCAGAGCTGCATACAGCCTTATTCAGCCGTTACCCCATTCTGGAGTACCATCCCGTGATATTTCAGAAAGCAACGGATAATACGGCTCTCTGGGCGGACCTGGATGTGGAGGGGGAGAGGGTCAGGGTGTTCAATAAACACTTGCAGACAACCAACCTGAATCAACACCGAATCACTCCTCCGCAAAACATCGGAGCGAAATTGAGGGCGGTGAACCACCTCCGGAGGGTGATGGAGGAGAATATGGTGCAGCGGGCAGAGCAGGCGGATGTGATCAGCAGCCTCATAGAGAAAAGCCCGTATCCGGTCATTGTGTGCGGCGACTTTAACGATACGCCCGCATCCTATGTCTACAGAAAAATCAAAGGCGATCTGATTGATAGCTTCACCGCCTGCGGAAAAGGATACGGATACAGTTATCGATATCTGAAAAAGCTATATCGGATCGATTATATCTTCTATTCCCGGAATGAATTCCGGGCTGCTCGCTATTACTCGCCCAATCTGGAGTACAGTGACCATAAGCCGGTGATTGTGACCCTCGACTTTACCCCCGGATATCCGTCCGGGGAAGAGCAAATCCGAAAGTAGAGCCCTCTCCCTCCTTCGAACGGAAGAAGAGCCTTCCTCTGTTCAGGTTCAGAAACTCCTTTACCAGTAGCAGTCCCAGCCCCGATCCCGACTCATGCTGCGTGCCGAAGGTGGTGAAGAGGCACGCGGCATCGGTTAGCTTCTGCTGATTCTCCTCACTGATGCCGCAGCCACGATCCGTGACGCGGAAGATCACCTCCTGCTCATTTGTCTCTACCGCCACATCTACCTCGCTCTCCGGGTAGCTGTACTTGATGGCATTGCTCAACAGGTTACGGATCGATGTTTTGATCATATCGATATCCACAAACACCTCCGTATCTTCTGCCGGTGCGGAGTGAAAATGAAGGGTGATCTTCTTGGGTGCAGCAACCATGGAGAAGATCTCTACTACTCCCTCTGCAAGAGCGGTCAGGTTGATCTGCTGGGGTACCGCCTCCAGCTTGCCCAGCTGACTGCCGGTCCATTTCAGCAGGTTGTCGAGCAGTGAGAAAAGCTCCTCCGAAATCTCGTTCGCACTCTCCAGCATATCTGCGATATCCGGATCTTGGAGAATCTCCTTTTCCTGCATCTTCAGGAGCAGCACATTCAGCGTCATCTTCATCGACGACATCGGGACGCGCAGATCATGTGCGACGACCGAACAGAGGGTGTCTTTTCCTGTAATCTCTTTCTTCAGCTGATCGATCTGATGCTCAAGGGCCTTTTTGGTCTCCAGCGTGGTGAGCTGGCGACGGATCCTCATCAGCAGCTCCTCCCTGTGATCAGGCCGGGTGATGAAGTCATCGGAAGCAGGGTTGAAACCGTTGCTCAGATCACCGGGTGCATCGGGTGGGGTCAGAAAGAGAACCGGTATCTTACGGTAATCGGGATGCTCCTTGAGTGCTACCGACAATCGAACGCCATCACTCCCCGCCATCTGCACATCCAGCAGCATCAGGTCTGCCCCCTCCTGTTCGAGGCTCCGGTACAGCTCCTCAGCTGTCGTTGCTGCGGATACTTCTAATCCCGCCTCTCCCAATACCTTGCGCAGCGACTCCGCACTGCCCGGATGATGATCAACGATCAACAGGCGGTAGTTTGAAAAATCTTTCGACATTTCTTTTATTTCAATTGATAGTGATTCTGTTTAAAATAGGTGATCATTTTCGATAAGCCTGCATCCAGTTGTACTTTTGGCTCCCAGTGCAACATCTCCTTTGCGAGCGTGATGTCCGGTTTGCGTTGTTTGGGATCATCTTTCGGCAGCGCACTGTATACCAGCTTCGATTTCGACCCTGACAGGGCTACGATTCGTTCAGCCAGCTCTTTGATGGGATACTCCGTCGGGTTCCCGATATTGACCGGCCCGGTAAAGGTATCGTCCGTATCCATCATCTTTAATAAACCCTCGATCAGATCATCGACGTATTGGAAGCTGCGGGTCTGGCTCCCGTCGCCATAGATGGTGATATCCTCGTCTTGCAGCGCCTGCAGGATAAAGTTGGAGATCACACGGCCATCGTCTGGCAGCATGCCCGGGCCGTAGGTGTTGAATATCCGTACGATTTTGATCCGCAGCTTTTCCTTGCGGTGATAATCCATAAAAAGGGTCTCCGCACATCGCTTGCCTTCATCATAACAGGATCGTAGCCCGATGGGGTTGACATTGCCCCAGTACTGCTCCGGCTGCGGGTGCACCAGCGGGTCTCCGTAGATCTCACTGGTAGATGCCTGCAGCACTTTGGCATTGTATTGCCTGGCCAGATTCAGCACATTCAAAGCTCCCCAGATTGATGTTTTTAAGGTCTCAATCGGATCGCGCTGATAATGCACGGGGGATGCCGGACAGGCCAGGTTGTATATTTCATCGACCGCTTCAATCCGGAAGGGCTGTACGATATCGTGTTCCAGAAGCTCAAAACGACGGTTCCCCATTAAATGAGACACATTATCCCTGCTTCCGGTGAGATAATTATCCAGACAGATCACAGAATGTCCTTCTTCCAGGAGCCTGTAACATAAATGGGAACCGATAAAGCCTGCACCACCCGTAACCAATATTCTTTTCATCTATTTAACATTTCAATTGGTTTGCAAATCTAAACAAATAATCATAGATTTTGGTCATTTTTCAAATTCTTTTCTAACTCAGGGTTCAACTTCCTTTCCGAAATATGAGCAGGGACTGATTACCTACGACCACAAGCCAAGTCAGAATATCGATTGGCAGATGGCGCAGCACCGTGTCGATGGCATCCAGCACGATTTGGGTTACGCATATAATTTCTCAACTTATAACACAGTTTCTTTCAGGAAAAGCTTGAAAAATGGATCAGTAATAAAATATTCCCTGTCGATCTTATCGATTATTCCGTCATTTGTAAGCCCTCTTGCAGCTCTTTGCAAGGTAGCTGAACTGGGTAAACGGTGTGTTATTTTATAGGACTCTGAGAAAATGTTTTCTCCGCCAGTACACAATGCAATCAATAATTGTTTCTTACTTGTGGACTGATTTCCAAATAATTCCATAAAATAATCACTTTTCATTGCGATAACCTGTAATATACATCTATCTACTATTTCGTGAGAGATGTCGGCATGATGTGATACATTTAACCAGATTTCAGAAGCCAATTGTTGAATATAATGTGGGATATTGGCAGATGCTTTGATAATGTATTCGGCAATTTCTAAATCAAGTTTTATCTCTTTTCTTGCAAAATTGTTCTGTAAAAACTGAATTGTTTCTTTCTTTGGTAGATAATCAATAGTCATCTGTGTCGCTGCATGGTAAAAAGGCCTTTTTTTATCATTAAACATGGCCTGCATTATGTGCGTTTTACTACCGAAGAAAATATAATTAACATGTTGTTGGTGTTGTATTTTACTACGTAAAAGACCTTCAAAATTGATTTTATTCAATTTCTCAACTTCCTGAAATTCATCGAAAAAAATTAGAACCCGTTTTTTCTTCCCGGCGAGTGCTTCCGGAATATCCAGTAATTGGGAAATATCCATTTCATCGATTTGTTTTTTAGCAATATCAATGGATAGTTCAGAATTTCCATCAGGGGTGAATCTAATTACAGGACGAATGTTTTTAGCAATTGAATTAAATGTTTCAGCAAATCTTTGTAAATTGTGTTGTTTCGATGCCAGTGATTTGGTGTAAAGCCGCACAAAGGATTCTACAGAAAATACAGGCATGAAATCAAAATAAATACAAATAAATCCTTGTTCTTCTAACTGCTGTATAGCCTTTACAACCAATGATGTTTTACCAAATCTTCTGGGAGCGTACAAAACCATGTTATTTCCACCGGCAAGAGTCTTTACGATATGATCACACTCTTTGTGACGGTCATAAAAACTTTCTCCGGTTGCTATTGTACCATAAGTGAAAGGATTCATACTCGCATAGTTTTTTTACAAAGATATACAGCTTTTTCAATTATGCAAAAAAGCATTATGCAAAAAAGCATAATTGGTGGAAATAATTTTTTATTTTTGATATCTGATACATGATCTGAGTCCAATTTAAGCCGTGCATATGACTCGATACGTTCGAACTAAAAGTTTCAATACCGGGGAGACTGGTTATTCAGTCGGAGCCCGAGGCCGAGCATCAGGTAATTCGGCGTGTCGAAATTCTGCAGGTTATACCCGATATGGATGAACGAGTGACGGGTGGCTTTAATTTTCAGGGACAGTATCTGGTAGCACCCTTTCAGATCCCCGCCGCCATGCACTATATTGGCACCAATACCCACCCCCACGTCAAAGTAGGGCATCACGTATTCTCCGCGGGCGGATATTCCCAGTGCCATTTGTTTGCGCACGGCAGGTTGGTAGAATGTATAGCCGGGGTCGCTTTCGCCCATTGCCGTGATATAGTCCTCGGTGTATATATTGGCGCTGCTGTCGTATACGCCGTCCAGTGAGGCACCTACCCTGAGCTGATAGCCCAGGTTGTACATGGGGTTGATGTTGAATCCCCATACGGTATAATGGTCGGGTGAAGCCATCGGCTCATCATTGAAAATAAGTCCTTTGCGGCGCCAGGAACCGAATAATACTACGTCATAACTGACATGGCGGGGAAAATCCCTTGTCAGGGAGGCACGGTCGCGAATGCCCTGCGAAAGAGAGGGTGCGTGCCGATGGATATTGTAGGTAATTCCTGCTTTTAGATCTGCAGCGTTTAGTCCGGCGTTGGGATATTTGGTGTTCCCGTTGGAGAAATGGGTGAAAGTGACCCCGTAAATCAGATCGAATTGATGAGAAAGAATCTGTTTGAAATAAAAGTTCACATTCATGTAGGCGTTCACCTTCGAACCCACCATTCCGTTATAGGGATTGGTTTCATAGTTATGGGGGTGCCATCCGGATGACAAACCGAAGTTCCATTCATAATTGATCGACAGGTGAGGGGTAACGTCGGCCAGGGTGGCTCCCTGGAACAGATAAATCGCTTTCGGATCACCGATCTCCTTGGTGTCACCGAACGAATAGCAGGCAAAGCCTATTCCCTGGTAGGCTCCCCGGTAGATCTTCCCTACAGGGCTATCCGGGTGAAATTGGAAAGAGGTTTTGAAGTGTGTGGAGAGGCTGTGCCTGATCGGCTCAAGCTGCTCGTTATCCCCTTTTAGAAAGGGGTTGGTTGGAATCACGTACCCCGGGCGTACCTCAATGCCCCACCGGTGGATAAGGCGCTGCGGAAGAGAAATGGAATCTGTGCGACCATTTCCGGCAATCGACATTCCAAACGGGAAAAAAGCTGTTAGGAAAAGGGAAAATAAGACCTTATTACATTCTCTCGGGAACATCAATGCCAAATAGTTTCATGCCTTTTTGGATGGTTAGGGCGATATTTTTGGAGAGTACCAGCCTGAAATCACGCAGGGCGGTGTTCTCCTCTTTCAGGATGGGGTAGTCGTGGTAGAACTGGTTGTACTCTTTCACCAGCTCGTAGATATAGTTGCCGATCAGCGATACGTTGTATTCTGCTCCGGCCTGTTGCACCACCGCGGCAAACTCGGTCAGCAGCTGTACCAGCCCCTCTTCCTTCTCGGAGAGGGGAACGGTGTTGTCCATCATCTCCGGGAGCGTGATGACCTGATCGGCTGCCTTGCGCAGCACCGACCGGATGCGCGCGTGGGTGTACTGGATAAACGGGCCGGTGTTGCCATTGAAGTCGATCGATTCTTTCGGGTTGAAGGTCATATTTTTCTTCGGATCCACCTTCAGGATGAAGTATTTGAGGGCACCCAGCCCTACCATGCGGGAGATGGCATCGGCTTCCTCCTCCGAAACACCCTCCAGCTTGCCCAGTTCCTGTGAGGTCTCGCGGGCGGTGGCGATCATCTCCGCCATCAGGTCGTCGGCGTCGACTACCGTCCCCTCGCGCGATTTCATTTTTCCCTCGGGTAGCTCCACCATGCCGTAGGAGAAGTGCACCAGTCCCTTGCCGAACTCGAAGCCCAGCATGTCGAGCAGGAGAGAGAGCACCTGGAAGTGGTAGTTTTGCTCGTTGCCCACTACGTAGATCATCGTGTCGATGGGGTAGTCGTTGAACCGCATCCGGGCGGTACCGATATCCTGAGTCATGTAGACCGATGTGCCGTCGGAGCGAAGCAAAAGCTTGTGGTCCAGCCCGAAGGGTGTCAGGTCGGCCCACACCGATCCGTCTTCCCTGCGATAGAATTGCCCCTCCTCCAGGCCGCGCAGTACCTCCTCCTTGCCGGCGAGGTAGGTTTGCGATTCGTAGTAGATCTTGTCGAAGGTGACTCCCATCTGCCGGTAGGTTTCGTCGAAGCCGGCGTAGACCCAGCCGTTCATCATCTTCCAGAGGTTCACCGTCTCGGCATCGTGTGCCTCCCACTTGCGGAGCATCTCCCGGGCTTCCTCCATCAGGGCGGACTGCTCCTCAGCCTGCTCTGTGGTGAGCCCCTCTGCCTGCAGTGTCGCCAGCTCCTCCTTGTACTTCTTGTCGAACAGCACGTAATAGTCGCCGATCAGGTGATCGCCCTTCTTGCCGGACGATGCGGGGGTCTCGCCGTTGCCCCATTTTTGCCAGGCCAGCATCGACTTGCAGATATGGATGCCGCGGTCGTTCACGATATTGGTCTTCACCACCCGCTTGCCGTTGGCCTGCAGCACCTCGCAGAGGGCGTGCCCCAGCAGGTTGTTGCGCACATGGCCCAGGTGCAGCGGCTTGTTGGTGTTGGGCGAGGAGTACTCCACCATGTAAAGCGGCGCATCGTCGGCTACCGGCGTGAAGCCGTAGTCCGGCTGTGCGTCAATGCGCTGCAGCAACTCTATCCATACGCCTGGGGCGATGGTGAGGTTCAGGAACCCTTTGATCACATTGTACTCCGATACCACGGGCGACTGCTCTAACAGCCACTTGCCGATCTCCTGTGCCGTCTGCTCGGGACTCTTGCGGGATATCTTCAGCAGGGGAAAGGTGACCAGGGTGTAGTGCCCTTTGAACTCTTTTTTTGTCTTCTGCAGCGTGATCTGCGATGCCTTCGCAGTGGCCTGATACAGCTCCCTGATGGCACTGCTGACGGCTTCCTGTAGTATCTGTTCGATTTGCATAATTGAAGTTGCTGATTGAAAGCGCAAAGGTAAGAAAAAAGTGGTAGATGGTATCCTATTGTTCTGGAAGATCTGATTTCTATGTGTTGTGGCAGATGTGCTGCATCACCAGCCCGGAGAGGGTGAAGCCGAAGACGGCCGTTACCTGTACCATGGTGCCGTTGGCCTGCACCTTGCGGAAGATGCCCTGCTCGCCGGCGTGGGGCAGTGAAGCACCGCCCCTGTTTGCTAGCAGCTCCTCACTATAGACGCAAAGAATGGGCTTCTGAGGCATCTCCCCTTCTTTGCGCATCCGCTGCCGCAGCGCCGCTGCCAGCCTGCAGCCCCGCACTTTCCGGAACTCCGCCACGCGGATCTGTTGCGGGTCCATCTTCAGGGCTGCTCCCATGGAGGAGAAAACAACTGCTCCCGTTTGGGAGGCGGTGAGCAGCAGATGGGCCTTGTGGCGGAGCGAGTCGATGGCATCGAGGATGTAGTCGTACTTCTCTAAGTGAAAGAGGGCAGCGCTCTCTGCGCTGTAGATCTCTGGCAGGGCGGTGATCACCGCGTGGGGGTTGATCTCTTCCAGCCGCTGTTTCAGCACTTCCACCTTCAACTCCCCCACGGTGCGCGTGGTGGCCGGTAACTGCCGGTTGCTGTTGGCTGCCGCCACCCGGTCGGGGTCCACCAGCGTGAGGTGCAGGATGCCGCTGCGGATCAGCCCCTCGGCACACCAGCTGCCCACGCCCCCTACGCCGAAGAGGATCACCCGTTTCGTGGCGACCGCCTGCATCGCCTCGCTGCCGATGAGCAGCTCCGTGCGGGCAAAAAGCTCGTTGTATTCGATCAAATGAAATTTTTTTTACAAAGCGTGGTTCTTCGGTTCGAAGTAGGCCTGCGGATGCAGACAGGCGGGACAGTTCTTCGGCGGCTTTTTGCCGGTGAAGACATAGCCGCAGTGACGGCACTGCCATTCGATCTCCTCCTCACGGGAGAAGACGGTGCCGTTCTCCACGCGTGCCAGCAGCTTCAGGTAGCGTTTCTCATGCTCCGCCTCTGCCTTAGAAATCATGCGGTACATGGTGGCGATCTCCTTGAATCCCTCCTCTTCGGCTATTGCCGCGAACTGCGGATAGAGGTCGCTCCACTCTTCATGCTCCCCTGCGGCAGCAGCCTTCAGGTTTACTGCCGTGGTATCGATCCTGCCCGCGGGATAGGCAGCGGTGATCTCCACCATGCCTCCCTCAAGGTATGTAAACATCCGTTTGGCATGGGTCATCTCCTGATCTGCGGTATCGCGGAAGATGGCGGCAATCTGCTCATATCCCTCTTCCTTTGCCACTTTGGCATAGAAGGTATAGCGCATTCTTGCCTGTGATTCACCTGCGAAGGATTGCAGCAGGTTCTGTTCGGTCTGGGTTCCTTTGATACTCTTCATAATGGGTTGTTTGATGTTGTTGGTATTTATAATCTTTCTAAATGATCCGTTCGCTCAGCTCCAGCCAGCGCATGGTCTTCTCATCAATCTGCTCCATGATCTGTGAGAGCCGGGTAGACTGCTCTGTCAGCTCATTGTTTGTGAGGGTGCCGGAGGAGAGCGATTCGCTGATCTGCTTCTTCTCTTCTTCTAACTGTTCGATCTCCTGCTCCAGCGTTTCGAACTCTCTCTTTTCCTTAAAGGTGAGCTTCATCTTTTCCTCTGTCCGGTTGTGGCGCGGCTCTGTCTCCTGGTGGGCATTTTTCACCTCTTTCGCTTCTTTTCTCTCCTGCAGCTGCTTCCATTCGCGGTATTGCGAATAGTTGCCGGGGAAGTTCTGGATGCGGGCGTTGCCGTGGAACACCAGCAGGTGGTCCGTCACCTTGTCCATGAAGAAGCGGTCGTGCGACACCACGATCAGGCAGCCGTTGAACGCCCGCAGGTATTCTTCCAGGATGTTGAGCGTGAGGATGTCGAGATCATTGGTCGGCTCGTCGAGCACCAGGAAGTTGGGGTTGGTGATCAGCACCGTGCAGAGGTAGAGGCGGCGCCGTTCGCCTCCGCTCAGCTTGTAGACGTAATTGTGCTGTTTCTCCGGTGGAAAGAGAAAATGCTGCAGAAACTGGGAGGCGGTGAGACGCTGCCCGTTGCCCAGGTCGATCACCTCGGCAATCGCCTGCACCACGTCGAGCACCTTCATCTGTTCGTCAAACTGCAGCCCTTCCTGGCTGTAGTAGCCGAAGCGCACCGTCTCGCCGATCTCGAAGTTCCCGCTGTCGGGTTGTACCTCATCCAGCAGCATTTTGACAAAGGTTGATTTGCCGGTTCCGTTGTTGCCCACGATCCCCATCTTCTCATAGCGGGTGAAGATATAGTTGAAGTCATCGGTGATGCGCACATCCCCAAAACGTTTGCAGACATGCTTCGCCTCGAAGATTTTTTTGCCGATGTAGCGGCCCCCGGCCGCCAGGCGGATGCCCTCCTCCGTGCGTCGCTGCCGGGCCTTCTCCTCGAGCGAGTAGAAGGCGTCGATGCGAGACTTGGACTTGGTGCCGCGTGCCTGCGGCTGGCGGCGCATCCATTCCAGCTCTCTGCGCAGCAGGTTCCTGGCCCGTTCTCCCTCATTTTGTTGTGCCGCGAGCCGCTCCTCCCGTTTCTCTAAGTACCAGGAGAAGTTGCCCTTATAGGCGTAGAGCTGTTGCTGGTCGATCTCGAGGATCTGCGTACAGATGCGGTCCAGAAAGTAGCGGTCGTGGGTCACCATCAGCAGGCTCATCCTGCTGCGGTTCAGGTACTCCTCCAGCCACTCTGTCATCTCCAGGTCAAGGTGGTTGGTGGGTTCATCCAGAATCAGCAGCTCCGGCTCGCTGATCAGAACGTTGGCCAGCGCCACCCGCTTCACCTGTCCGCCGGAGAGCTCTCCCATCTTCTGGTGGAAGTCGGTGATCCGTAGTTGGGAGAGGATCTGCTTGATCCGCTGTTCATAGTCCCATGCTTTGAGCAGGTCCATCTGGAGCAGCAGCTCGTTGAGTCCCTCCTGGGTGCCCGAGGAGAGCATCTCCTCATAGCGGGCGATCAGTCGCACCGTCTCATTGTCGGCGTTGAAGCAGGCCTCCAGCACGGTCAGCTCCAGGTCGTAGGCGGGCGACTGTTCGAGGCAAGCGTAGCGGAGGTCGTTGCGGAACACCACCCTTCCCGCGTCATAGCCTTCTCTGCCGGCAATGATGTTAAGCAGGGTGGTCTTGCCCGACCCGTTGGGGGCCAGCAGTCCGATCTTATCCCCCTCGGCAATGCCGAAGGAGATATCCCGAAAGAGCAACAGGTCGCCAAAGCTCTTGGTCAGCGAGTCGATTTGCAGGAGTGGGTGAGTCATCGAAGTTTGATTTTGGCTCAAAAGTACAAAAAACTATTGAACATCTTTAAAACTTCCATTGAAGATAGCACCAGAGATCGGTGCGGCTATTGCCGTCGATCTGTTCCGTGCCGCTGCCGATGGTGTCACGGTCGAAATAGCGGGTGTGGGCTGCTTTAAGCGACAGTGTGAGGGCAGGGGAGAGGGTATATTTTCCCGAGAGGGCTAAGCGGATTCCCTTCCCGTAGAAGGAAGGCATATAGAAAGAGCTGAGCAGGTTGCGTTCATAGGAGTAGAGACGGGTATCATAGCTCCCCGCATTGAAAAAGGCGAGAAAGGCATCTCCCGTGATCGGGTGCTTTCCCCGGTAGCTGATGTTTTGCGTGAGCATAAACCCTTTTTCTGCCGGATAGGGTTTTTCCTTATAGAGTGCCATGTCGGCCGTAGTGCGCAGCTCCCATTCGCTTTGCAGTGCATGCTGGCAGCGGAGGCGCACCTTGTGGGTGGCATAGGGCAGCACCGGGGATCCTTCTCCTGCGGGCAGGGAGATGTTTTTCTCCTTCCGCTTATACTTGTATCGCAGGTCGAGTGACGTGCGGCGGCTGGTGTCCCAGTTCGCGAGGAAATAATAATCGACTGTCGCGGAGGGCTGATCTACCCCGTATCTCAACCAGGGGTGGCGGACCAGGTCGATGTAGCTGTTGACCGTCACTCTCCGGAACGGGGTGAAGCAGGCGCCTAAGTAGAGGCCTTTCTCGTTTTGCACAGCGCTCCCCTCCGAGAATGCCCTGGCATAGAGGGCATTGTAAGAGACGGGATAGTGGCGGTGCAGCAGGGTGAAGGATAGTCCCGCCGCAGGACGGTACTGCACCATATTGAGGGTTGCCACCGCTCCGTTGCGGGCGATGGCCGTCTCGCCGGCAAAGAGGAACCCCGGCAGTTGATAGGAATAGTCGATCGAGCCGTTCAGGTGCGTGGAATCACGCAGATAGTATAGGTTGTATCCCTGTTCTGCAGGGTTTAACATCCTGCTAAAGGTATGGTAGAGTCCGCTGATGCCCAGCTGCAGGCGCTCCTTTCGGTAGTTGAGGTTGGCGCCCGTGACCTGTTCGCCGGTGTTGTGTTTCTTCTCCCTCTCGAGCGGGGTACGGTGCAGGCCGTCTTCCTTGAAAGAGGTGATCTCTCCCGCATCAGACAGGTTGGCATCGATCCGTTTGCCGGAATAAAAGGTGGTGAGGGTCATGTTGCCGGCAGTCAGCACGGCTGCCGCACCGCGGAAGAAACCGCTCTCGGCAGTGGAGAAGTGGCGCTTGGGTTGCTGTGTGCGACGAGCAATTTGATCATTTGCCCAGCTCTTGCTCACGGCGAAGTCGTTGTTCAGGATCAGTCCCTGCCCGAAGGAGAGCCGGTAATCGCCCAGGGCCAGTGTACTGAGCATTCCGATGTCACGGATCAGGAGATGCACGCCGTAGTGGTCATACCCTTTTGGGTACCCTTTCCGGAGAAAAGGCTCGCCCGGATCCTTCTCGGCGGTGAATCCCATCTGCAGCCTGTCGCGGTAACGGAAGGAATAGCGCAGGGAGGTGTAGAAATCCTCTCCCCGGTACTTGCGGTTGGGATACCGCTCCAGCACCGAGTCGGGGAGGCTGTTGTAACCTGCACGAGGGGTGAGGGTTTTGTCGAGCCTGAACTGCAGCTCCTGCATCCCTTCTCGTCTGATGGTCGGCAGGCTGCTTTTTGTTTCTTTCTGCTGCGGGTTGCCCACCGTAAAAAATGGCAGGATCCGTTCTATCGTTTGGTGGTCGAAGAGGGGAACATTGCGCAGCTCATAGACGGTGTAAAAGGGACGGTTCTTCCCGAGAAACGCGACAAGGCTGGCGATCTCTCCCGGGGACAGGAGCGGAAAACGATCCAGCTGTTCGCGTGTCACGTTGTTCAGATCCATGGGGTTGCTCTCCAACGAGAGCAGCTCCGCGTAGATGTTCTCTATGGTGGTTTCACTCATTCCCTCTTCTTCGGCCAGTTGCTCCACGTACATCCGCCACCCGGCCTCCTGTGCCACCAGGCCGTTGAGGAAACCGAACAGGAGGAATGAGAGAAGGGCCGTTAGCTGCTTTTTCATGACTGGTGTTCTGATTCGGTTTGTCATCGCGCACAGCGCAAATGTAGTTCTTTTTTGTACATTCTTCAAATAGATGAGTATAAATCAGATAGAGGACATCCATTTGGTTTTTTTACTATCTTTGCAGCCAACTTTGCAATTGGAACAGACGGTATGAAGAAAACAGTAAGCTGCCTGCCTTTCCTGCTTTTGCTTTTGTCGGCATGCAGCCTGATCACAAGACAGAAAGAGGAAACATATGATTTTCCCCGCATCCTGGAGAGCGATACCCTGCGGATCCTCACGCTCAACACCTCCACCTCCTATTTTATGTACCGCGATCAGCCGATGGGGGTTCATTATGATATGATCCGCGAGTTCTGCAGGCAGTATCACCTGGTGCCGGAGATCATTGTGGCTCCCGGCACTGCCTCCCTGATGCGCATGCTGCAGGAGGGGGTGGGCGACGTGATTGCCTATCATATGCCGGTGACGCGCGAGGGCAGGGATTCGGTCATTTACTGCGGTATGCAGCAGATCAATCACCAGGTGTTGGTGCAGCGCGCCATGCGGGGCGACACTCTGGTGAACGACGTCACCGGCCTGATCGGCAAGAGGGTGACGGTTGTCAACGGGTCACGCTACCATCAGCGGCTGCTCCACCTCAACGAGGAACTGGGGGGAGGGATCCTGATCGAGACAGCGGGGAGTGATACCCTCGTGACGGAAGATCTGATCCGGATGGTGTCGCGTGGCGAGATCGGCTATACGGTGGCCGACGACGACCTGGCAAGGCTTAACCGTACCTACTTCCGCAACCTCTATACCGACCTGCCGATCAGCTTCGACCAACGCTCTTCCTGGGTGGTGCGCAGAGATACACCGGTGCTGGCCGACTCGCTCAACAGTTGGTTTGACAGCAAGACGGAGGAGCCGGTATTCCTGCGGATCATGAAACGCTATTTTGAGGAGACAAAAGGTTATTTGGAGGAGGATCGCATCTCCTATAGCGCACTGATTGGACCGGGGGTCATCTCCCCGTTCGATCCTTTTTTCCGTAGGGAAGGAAAACGGCTGGATATTGACTGGCGGCTGCTTGCTGCGCTCTCCTTTGAAGAGTCCTCCTTCCGTACGGAAGACCGTTCCTGGTCGGGCGCCGTCGGCCTGATGGGGTTGATGCCCGCCACCGCCGCCTCACTGGGGGTGACGGGTGACCGGATTTATGATCCCGAGCACAACATCCGTGCGGGAGCGGAATACCTGAAACAGCTGCTCTCCCTCTTCAGCTCCGTAAAAGATCCCGATGAGCGGGTAAAGATGGCTTTGGCGGCTTACAACGGAGGTATCGGGCATATCTCCGATGCACGGGCGCTTGCAGAGAAGTATGCAGCCGACAAGAACGTGTGGGAGGGCAATGTGGAGCAGTATGTCCAGCTCAAGCACCTGGAACAATACTACGCCGACCCGGTCTGTCGCAATGGCTACTTCCGCGGCGACGAGACCATCAACTATGTGCGGGAGGTGACCGGCCGCTGGAAACTGTACCGGGAGAGGGTGAAAGAATAAACGCACACGACAGGGGAGATATAAAAAAAATAGTATCTTTGTATCTGTCTCCTGAAGGAGCATCAGAACCAGGATAGTACAGAAAATCAATTGAATGTGAACAACATGTCAGTAACAATCCATAAAGTCAATACGAAAGAGGAGCTGAAAAAATTCATTCAGTTCGGGATTGATCTCTATGAAGGCAACGACTATTACGTGCCACCGTTGATCTATGATGAACGGGCCACCCTGAGCAGAAGCAAGAACCCCGCGTTCGACCACTGCGATGCCAATTATTTCCTCGCATACCGCGAAGAGCAGATTGTGGGACGTATCGGGGTGATCATCAACCACAAAGCCAACGAGATATGGAGGGAGAAGAATGCCCGCTTCGGCTTCGTCGATTTCATCGATGATGATGAGGTGGCCGATGCGCTCTTCGGTGCGGCTGAAAGCTGGGCCCGCTCGCGGGGCATGGAGAAGATACACGGGCCGCTGGGCTTCACCGACCTCGACCATGAGGGGATGCTGGTGGAAGGATTCGACCAGATGAGCACCCTCTCTACCCTCTACAACTATCCCTACTATGTGGATCACATGGAGAGAATGGGGTATGTGAAGGATCAGGACTGGGTGGAGTTTCTCATTTCCATCCCTCCTGAGACACCCGAACGGTTCCTGCGGGCGACCGAGATCGTGAAAAAACGCTCCGGCCTGGCAGTGAAACATTTCCAGAGCAAGAAGGATGTCTATCCCTATGCCAGGGAGATCTTCAAACTGATCAACCGTGCCTATAAAGACCTTTACGGCTTTGTGGAGCTGACCGAGCGGCAGATCGATTATTATGTAGAGATGTACATCCCCATGTTGCGCCTTGAGTTCCTCACACTGGTGATCCGCCAGGAAGACAACAAGCTGATTGGCGTGGGAATCGGGCTGCCCAGCCTCGCCAAGGCGTTGCAGAAGGCCAGGGGCCGGTTTGTACCCATGGGATGGTACCACCTCTATCGCGCCCTGAAGGGCAAGGATAACAATGTGCTGGATCTGCTGCTGGTGGCGGTCGATCCTGAGTATCAGGGAAAAGGAGTGAATGCATTGATCTTTAATGAGTTTATACCGGCAGCCAACCAACTGGGTTTTGAGTATGCCGAGAGCAATCCGGAGCTGGATCTGAACCACCGCGTGAAATCGATGTGGGACGACTTGGAAGCACGGCAGACCAAACGGCGGAGAGCGTTTATCAAAAAATTGTAAGAGGAGAAGAAACAGATTGTGAACGAAACAGAAAGAGAACTACAGATACTGCAAGACAACTATCAGGAAGAGAATATCGTCACCCTGGAGTGGCAGGAGCATATCCGCCGCCGTCCGGGGATGTACATCGGTAAGCTGGGCGACGGTACGTCGTACGACGACGGCATCTACGTCCTCCTCAAGGAGGTGCTCGACAACTCCATCGATGAGTATATGATGGGTTTCGGCAAGACCATCGAGATCACCCTCGACGGCAGGGAGGTGACCGTACGGGATCACGGGCGCGGCGTGCCCTTAGGCAAGGTGAAGGATGTATGCTCCAAGATGAACACCGGCGCCAAGTACGATTCCAAGGCGTTCAAGAAGTCAGTGGGGCTGAACGGGGTGGGGATCAAGGCGGTGAACGCTCTCTCCTCCGATTTTTTCATGGAGAGCATCCGCGAGGGACAGGCCAAACAGGTGGTATTCAACCGGGGGATCCTGGGCAAGGAGAACGAGGTGACGACCACGGACCAGCCTAACGGTACCCTTGTAGGCTTTATCCCCGACCCGGAGATCTTTGGTGAGTACCACTATCGCGAGGAGCATATCGAGCCGTTGCTGAAGAACTATGTCTTTCTCAATACCGGACTCACCATCCTCTTCAATGGGAAGAAATACTTTTCCAAAAACGGGCTCGAGGACCTGCTCAACGAGAACCTTACCTCCGAAGAGCTTTATCCCATCATCCACCTCTACGGTGAGGATATCGAAGCGGCGATCACCCATACCACACAATACGGCGAAGAGTACTACTCGTTCGTCAACGGACAGCATACCTCCCAGGGCGGCACCCACCTCACCGCCTTCCGTGAGGCCACGGCACGCGTCATCAAGGAGTTTTTCAACCGCAACTTCGACTATTCCGACATCCGCAACGGCATGGTGGCCGCCATCAGCATCAAAGTGGAAGAGCCGGTCTTCGAGTCGCAGACCAAGACCAAGCTGGGCTCAAAGGAGATGAGCCCCGATGGCGTGTCGGTGAGCAAACATATCAACGACTTCCTTAAGAAGGAGCTTGACAACTACCTGCACAAGCATCCCGAGGCAGCGGAGATCCTGCAGAAGAAGATCCTCGACTCGGAGAAGGAGCGCAAGGCCATCGCCGGCGTCACCAAGCTGGCCCGCGATCGGGCTAAGAAGGCCAACCTGCACAACAAGAAGCTGCGGGACTGCCGTATTCACTACAACGATGCCAAGGGCGACCTGCGGGAGAAGACCAGTGTTTTCATCACCGAAGGCGACTCGGCCAGCGGCTCCATTACCAAGAGCCGCGATCCGAATTACCAGGCGGTGTTCAGCCTGCGGGGCAAGCCGCTGAACAGTTTCGGGCTGACCAAGAAGATCGTCTATGAGAATGAGGAGTTCAACCTGCTGCAGGCTGCCCTCAACATCGAAGAGAGCATGGACGACCTGCGCTACAACAAGGTGATCATCGCTACGGATGCCGACACCGACGGGATGCACATCCGCCTGCTGCTGCTCACCTTCTTCCTGCAGTTCTTCCCCGACCTCATCAAGAAGGGACATGTCTACATCTTGCAGACACCGCTCTTCCGCGTGCGCAACAAGAAGAAAACGATCTACTGCTATACCGAGGAGGAGCGCCTCAGCGCGATCAACGAGCTGGGACCCAACCCGGAGATCACCCGTTTCAAGGGGTTGGGCGAGATCTCACCCGATGAGTTCCGCTTCTTCATTGGCGAGGATATCCGCCTCGACAGGGTGACCATGCGCAAGGAGGACCTGCTGAAGGAGCTGCTGGAGTTCTATATGGGCAAGAACACGCCCGAGCGACAGACCTTTATCATTGACAACTTAGTGATTGACGAAGAGGGGGTTGCATAGTTAGCTGTCAGCAATAAGCTATCAGCTTTAAAACGTCAGCAGACAACATCAACCACAATAAACCTATAGAATGGAGACAAAAGATAAACGAACAGCTCTTTTCCCGGGGACTTTCGACCCCTTCACTATCGGTCATGAGTCGCTGGTGCGACGCGGCCTGCTGCTGATGGACGAGATCGTGATCGCCATCGGCGTGAACGAATCGAAGGAATCATTCTTCTCCCTGGAGCAGCGGCTGGAGATGATCCGCAACCTCTACCGGGACGAACCGCGCGTGCGGGTGGAGAGCTATGATTCGCTCACCATCGATTTTGCCCGGCAGGCGGGGGCACGCTATATCCTGCGGGGGATCCGGTCGGTCTTCGATTTCGAATATGAGAAGACTATTGCCGATATGAACCGAACCATTTCCGGAATTGAAACGTTCCTGTTATTTACCGAGCCGGCGCTGACGCATATCAGTTCTACCCACGTAAGGGAGCTGCTGCGCTATGGGCACGACGTAACCCCCTTCATTCCCGGAGGAATGAGGCTGTAATTCATTACTGTAAAAGAAACATGAAGAAATATATCCTGACGATCGTCCTGAGCGTCTTCCTTTTTTGGGGAAACGCTTTTTCTCAATTCATGCCTTCCCCCGAAGGGATGAAGCTGGAGCGGACCCTCCAGCTGATCAAAGGCCTCTATGTGGATGAAGTGGATGCCAAACAATTGACAGAAGCGGCCATACGTGGCATGCTTAAGGAGTTGGACCCACACTCCACCTACCTCAACGAGGAGGAGGTGAAGGCCATGAACGAACCCTTGCAGGGGAATTTCGAGGGGATCGGCATCTCGTTCAATATGGTCACGGATACCCTCTACGTGATGGAGGTGATCGGCGGGGGGCCTTCACAGAAGGTGGGCATACAGCCGGGTGACAAGTTCATCTATGTGAATGATACCCTTATTGCCGGGGTGAAGATGCACAACCCCGATGTGGTCAGACGGCTGCGGGGTTCCAAGGGGACCGTGGTTGAGGTGAAGGTGTTGCGCCGTGGCGTGCCGGAGCTGATGAGCTTCCGCATTGTGCGGGACAAGATACCCATCACCAGTATCGATGCGGCCTATATGGTGTCGGACAATATCGGCTATATCCGTCTCAGCCGTTTCGGCATGAGCTCTGCCAATGAGTTCAAAGAGGCGGAACAGGCACTCAGAAAACAGGGGATGAAACACCTGATCTTCGACCTTACCGACAACGGTGGGGGCATCCTGCAGACGGCCAACGAGATCGCTAATGAGTTTTTGGGTGATGAAAAGCTGATCGTTTATACCGAAGGGAGGAACCAGCCCCGCTACACCATGAACGCCAGCGGCACCGGCCGGCTGAATGGCGGCAAGGTGGTGGTGCTGGTCAACAGCAACTCCGCCTCGGCCAGCGAGATCCTTGCAGGTGCCCTGCAGGATTGGGACCGGGCGGTGATCGTGGGCAGGAGGACCTTCGGAAAGGGACTGGTACAACGACAGCTGCCGCTGCCCGACGGTACCATGATCCGGCTGACCGTGGCCCGCTATTACACCCCCACCGGCAGAAGCATTCAGAAGCCGTATGACCCGGGAGACCCGGACGGCTATCAACAGGATTTCGTGAACCGTTTTCAGCACGGAGAGTTCTTCGATGCCGACAGCATTCGTTTCCCCGACTCACTGAAGTATACCACCCTGGTGAACAAACGTACCGTCTACGGTGGCGGGGGGATTATGCCTGACTACTTTGTGCCGATGGACACCACCAACGGAACGATGTTGCATGCCCACCTCAATGCCAACGGGGTGATCAACAAGATTGCCATCTCGGAGGTGGACAAAAAAAGGAATGAGCTGTTACGCAGCTACCCTGATGCCGTGGCTTTCTCAAACCGCTATCAGGTGACCGATGAGCTGGCCGCCAGGCTCCGGCAACAGGCCGTGACCGATGACGTTGAGTGGGATGAAGACCAATTCCTAAAATCACGCCCGCTGATCCTCCTGCAACTAAAGGCGCTGATAGCCCGCGACCTGTACGACTCCTCCGCTTTCTTCCGGATCATCAACGAAGAGAACGAGATCTTTCGCGAGGGACTGCGGATCATCTCCGACGGCCAGCGGTATGAAGGGCTCCTGAGAGGGGTAGGCAGCAACTTTGCCCATACTTCCCGGCAGAGTCACCCATGATGCTGGCGAGAGTGCCAGTGAGGTACTGTTACAAATGAGTGAAACGCTACGGAATAGCCCCACAGGGTTATTTCTTTTTCTCTCTGAGAAAGTAATCCACTCGTGTAATCAGCCATAAAAGGCTGAAGATGAGTGTGACAAGCACGACGGTTCCCCAGAAGACGGGAGACTGCAGGAACGCCTCTCCCAGCAACAGGTATGCTCCTGCAACAACACCCGCAAGCAAGATATACATCACTCCGAAGATATTTCCCAAATCTCTGAGCGGCGACATGCTCCTCTTCGCCGGCATTCTCTTTCTCGGCGTCAGTGCGTTCTCGGTCTCAATCTGATGCATGATCCGGTACTGCAGGTTCTCCGGCGCTTTTTTTGCTGCCGATTGCATCAGTTGTCGAAGGATTTTTTCCTCTTTATCTGTTCTGTTCTCTTTCATTGTGATTCCGCTTAGATAATGTCGACAGGTGTTCCTTGATTACCGGCCACCTGCATGAGAGTTGCAGGTTATGTCTGTCCCGTTTCCTCCATGCTGTAGCTTTTTGTCAGCAGCTCTTTGAACAGTTTCCTTGCCCGGAACAGCTTCACCTTCACATTGGGCTCGTTCAGCCCCGTGATCGTGGCGATCTCCTTCACGGGATGATCCTCCATATAGTACAAGCTAAGCAGCAACGCATCTCTCTTGGGCATCCGCTCCAGCACTGCCGCAACCACCTCTTTGCGGTCTCTCTCTGCAAGCCCGGCCTCCGCTCCCTCATCTGCCAGGCCTGCCGCATTTTCGATCTCAGTCTCCCTGTAGCACGTCCATAGACGGGTTTTGGAGTGGGTGACCGCCGTGTTGTAGACGATGCGGTAGAGCCAGGTGGAAAACTTGCTTTCGGAGCGGAAAGCGTGCAGATTACGGTATGCCTTCACGTAGCTCTCCTGCACCACATCTTCCGCATCCTGCATATTGCCGCATATCCGGAGGGCGATGTTGATTGCCATGTCTTGATAGGTCTCGACAAAATATGCGAACGCGGAAGTGTGGCCCGAGAGCACCTGCTGCACACGCTGATTCTCGTTCATCGAAAGTGATTACGCCTGTTCGTTCTCCTCCTGTTGCGGTAAAATAACCATCTTCCGTGTGACCAGGAAGTAAGCCAGATAACCCAGCCCCAGGAAAAAGACCACGCTGGCGCCAATAATCCAGAACTCATTATCCTGACCGATTACCAGGTATTCCGAGCACAAGAATCCCACGATGAGCCCGATTCCCAGGGCGATCAGTACGATGCCGTTCCGTAGGGATACCAGACGGTTGGGATTGCTCTTCGCCTTGGTTTTGTTGGGGGGGATAATGCCCTGCTCAATCATCCCCATGCGTTCCCGGTGTTCGTTCTTTACGGATGCGAGTCCGATCACCAGACCGGTGGCGATGGGCAGGCCTACGGCACAAAGAATCGCGACAATTGGTATCAAATTTCCCATATTTGCATGTTTTTAAAATGAGTGAATATTTTGTGTACATGCATAGGACAACCACATAGATCATCCGGTTACAAAAATAGGGAACTTTTTAATTTTTTTTCAACAGATCGCGGATCTCAGTCAGCAGGGTTTCTTCCTTGGTCGGTTCCGGAAGCGCTTCGGGTGCCGGTGCTTCCTCTTTTTTCCGCTTCAGGCTGTTCATCGCCTTGATCACGAAGAAGATCGATACGCCGATGATCAGAAAGTCGACGACCGTCTGGATAAAGGCTCCGTAGTTCCAGGTGATGGCCGGTGTGAGGGCTTCTTCTCCCTGCACCACAGCTTCTCTGAGCACCACCTTCAGCTCGGAGAATTTACTGTCTCCTACCAGCATGGAGATGGGCGGCATCAGGATGTCGTTCACAAAGGAGGTGACGATCTTGCCGAAGGCTGCGCCGATCACAATACCCACGGCCATGTCTACGACGCTGCCGCGCATAAGAAATTCTTTCAGTTCTGATTTCAATGACATACTACTGCTTGATTTTAAAGGATGGTACGCTAGTTCCTGTTGCAAAGTAAATTAAAAAAATGGTAAAAAAAACTTTTCAGCCAAAATGTTACCGGATCAGCAGAATATTTCCGCAAGCATGCAGCGCGCCGATCCGCCGCCGTTGGCTTCAATGGTCTGCAGGTCGGTGGAGAGGATGCGGGTGAAGGTGGAGATGATCTTCTCCTGATCAGGTGTCAGGGCACTGTGGGCTGCTGCCGACATCACCATCAGGGGATGACCGTTACGGCTTTTGATCTCCAGCATGTTGCCGGCAAACCGCAATACCTGATCGAATGTGATCTCCACGATGATTTTGCCGGTGGCGGTCAGCCGTGATACCACCTTCCTTCGTTCTTCCTCATGGCGGATCGCCTCCAGGCAGATGACGGCTATCTGCGTTCCCACCTCCATCATCACGTTGGTGTGATAGATCGGGTTCCCTTTCCCATCGGTAGCATCGAATACCACGGATTCGTAGTTCATCCGTGAACAGAACTCCGCCAGCACCTTCTCCGAGGTGCGCGGTGACCGACAGCAGTAGGCGATCTGCCTGTCGCGGTCGAGGATCATGCTGCCCGTGCCTTCCAGAAACGCTCCTTCTGTTTCCCAGTGAGTCAGATCTACTACCTTGCGGTGGTTCATTCTGCGGCGCAGCAGCTCCAGCACCTCCGCCTTTCTTTCCATTCTGCGGTTCACGGCAAACATGGGGTAGAGCACCAGCTCCCCGCCGATATGGGAGGAGAACCAGTTGTTGGGGAAGAGAGAGTCGGGGGTCCAGGGCTCCGGAGTGTCCTGTATTACCGTCACATCCACGTCATTGGCTCTTAACAGCCGGACAAAGGCGTCGAACTCCAGCCGTGCCTGTTCGGATACGGAGTCGGAGCCGGTTGGCTGTTGGAAGTAGTTGTTCTGTGCTGTCTCCTCGTTGAAGGCAAAGCGGGCGGGACGTACCATCAGCAGTTTTGAGGTTGTTTGCATGTTATTTCAGCGATCAGCTTTTAGCTTTCAGCTTTTGTTGGTGAAAACGTTATTCCAGTGACCTGATTGAATTGCGGATAATCGCGATCGCCGCACGGAGCTCCGCTTCGGTGATTACCAGCGGCGGCGCAAAGCGGATGATGTGATTGTGCGTCGGCTTGGCCAGCAACCCGTTCTCCGCCATTGTGAGACATACATCCCATGCTTCTTTTCCGTTGTGCGGCTCAATGATCACTGCATTGAGCAGTCCCTTGCCCCGTATCTGACGGATAAAAGGACTTTCGATCCGGGCGATCTCTTCGCGGAAGATTTTTCCCAGATATTCCGCCCGCTCAGCCAGCTTTTCCTCCTTTACCACCTTGAGGGCTGCCGTGGCTACCCTGCAGGCCAGCGGAAATCCGCCGAAGGTGGAGCCGTGCTCTCCCGGGCGGATGGTGAGCATCACCTCATCATCGGCCAGCACTGCCGAGACGGGCAGCACTCCTCCCGAGATGGCTTTGCCCAGGATCACGATATCGGGGCGCACTCCTTCATGGTCGCAACAGAGCATCTTCCCGGTGCGGGCGATGCCGGTCTGCACCTCGTCGGCAATAAAGAGTACGTTATGCTGTTTACAGAGATCGTAACAGGCTTTGAGGTATCCCTCATCCGGCACATTGACACCCGCTTCCCCCTGGATCGGTTCCACCAGGAAGGCGGCGATGATGTCACCCTTCGTTTCCAGCAGCGCCGCGAGCGCTGCCACATTGTTGTAGGGGATCACCTCAATGCCGGGAGTATAGGGACCGTAGTCGGTGCGCGCATCGGGGTCGGTGGAGAGGGAGACGATCGTGACGGTGCGACCGTGGAAATTACCTTCACAACCGATGATCAGGGCTTGGTTTTCCGGAATGCCCTTTTTCAGGTAGCCCCACTTGCGGGCCAGCTTGAGGGCAGTCTCCACCGCCTCGGCACCGGAGTTCATCGGGAGCACCTTGTCGTATCCGAAGAAATCGTGGATATATTGCTCATAGGGCCCCAGCGCATCGTTGTAGAAGGCGCGTGAGGTGAGGCAGAGCCGTTCAGCCTGTTCGGTGAGCGCCTCCACGATCTTCGGGTGACAGTGTCCCTGGTTGACGGCGGAGTAGGCCGAGAGAAAATCGAAGTACTTTTTGCCGTCTACATCCCATAGGTAACACCCTTTGCCGCGCGACAAGACTACCGGAAGGGAATGGTAATTGTGTGCTCCGTACTGCTCTTCCAGATCGATAAATGTTTTTGCTTTTGATGATAGTTTCATGGCTGTTGGGGGTTGAGGTCTGACATTTTATGTACGTAGATGTTTTACAAAAATAGAAATTTTAGGATAACGGTGAAACAATTCGTGACAAAATAATTTCCTGCCAGTTGGATTTATCCCTCATACGCTGCAACAGAGAATGCTTTTCACTCCTAAAAAAGCAAAAAAGATTGTGAGATAGAGGGGAAATCGATACATTTGCTCCATTTTCAGGTGGTAAATTCACAAAGGAACAGATGATGAGCAAGGCGCACTTTCTCTGGGTAGATGATGAGATCGATTTTATGAAACCTTCTACCTCATCAAGCCGGTGAACCCGAACCAGATCCTGATGGCTGTCAGGAAGATATTGGACCAGAAGGAGCTGATCTCCGAGAACGCTACGGTCAATTACCGCGATGCGTTCAGTCAGATACGCGATCAGATGGAGCGCTGTGGTTCAGCCGGCGACTGGATGGCCTTGTACAGGAAGCTGGTTTATTGGGAGCTGGAGCTCGATGAGACGGATCATCCGTTGAAAGAGCTGCTGGTTGCGCAGAAAAGAGAGGCCAACCATGCCTTCGGAAAGTTTATCCGGCGAAATTATGAGCGATGGATGATTGACCCTGCTGATCGTCCTCTGATCAGTCCCGCACTGTTTGAGCGGTTTCTTTTCCCGATGCTCAATAACGGGGAGAAGCTCTTTTTCATCCTGATCGATAACTTCCGGCTGGATCAGTGGCTGGCAGTGAAAGATGTCATCAGTGAATATTTTTCCTGTCACGAAGAGCTCTACTGCAGTATCCTGCCCACCGCCACCCCCTATGCACGGAATGCCACCTTCTAATTATAAATAACGGATGAAGATAGAGATCAACGATATCACACAGATCAGGGCAGCAGCCAAAACCTTCCTCAGGGAGATGGAAGGGCATAAGGTCTTCGCCTTTTACGGTGCAATGGGCGCCGGC